>PFKD01000240.1 GCA_002784125.1 Flexibacter sp. CG_4_10_14_3_um_filter_32_15 | reverse complement strand
AAGTTTGATGATTAGACACTTCAAAAATATACTTTTCTTTTTTTTTATGCAAAATTTACCTTTTTAGTAGGGTAGAGTAAAAATTCTCTAAACAGAATAAAAAAATAATTCGTATTTTGTCATTGATTCAATAAAACAGAAAAGAAATAAAAACCTCGTCGACGGCTTTAGCCTCGCCGACGGTTCAATAAATTGAACAAAACTGAATGAATAATTTTCGTCTTACTATTTGGCAACGCATTTTTGGAGGATTCTCAATTCTTCTGCTGCTTTTTATTGTGGGAGCAGTTGCGCTTATTGTGCAGCTCAATCAAAATGTAGCGCAGATAGATGAATATACAGAAGTGGTTCAGCCCTCTGTTGAGAATTTGAAGGAACTCCGTAGCCTTGCTAATAATTCTATGCGACTGATTACAAGTTATGTTTATTTTCAAAGTGAACGTGAAAATGATGCTGCCAAAAACTCCCTTCGCAAACTTCAGAGCAAAACCTACCCTACTGTAAAAGACAAACTTATTTCACTTTCAGAAGGTTGGCAAGACGATGACGAAACGGCTTTTGAGATTCTCAATAATACGTTTATTGCAATGGACAGTATGCACAGCATCGAACAGCGTATTATTTCCTCATTAAATGATAAAAATGCCACAGAAAAAAATCTTTTAGTACAAGAAACAGGTTTTCAAACTCAAATGCAGAGCCTAAATGCTATTTTTGAGCAGATAAGAATAGATTTAGAAGTCTTGATAGAAAATAAAAAAATAGCAGGGCAGCAAACACAAGATGCCGTCAATCGTGCTTCGGTTACACTTCGTAATGAGGCTATTTTTGTGAGTATTATTGCTATTATATTAGGCTTTTCACTTGCCTTTTTCTTAGCTCAAACTATTATTTCACGTATAAAAGTAGTTAAAGAAAATATCAAAAAATTGAGTGAAGGTGTTTTGCCTCGCTTTGAAAAGTATAAAGACGATAAAACAAGTAGTCAAGTTGATGAAATTGGAGAAATGGAAATTGCGCTGCAAACACTCATTATGGGATTAAAAGATACTTCAGACTTTGCCAAAGAAATCGGACAAGGACACTATCAATCTGATTTTACGCCTCTTTCTGAAAGAGATATTTTGGGAAATTCACTACTCAAAATGCGTAATAACCTAAGAGAAGCCGAATACAGCGCAAAAGAAAGACGTTGGAAAAATGAAGGTACAATGCTAGTTTCAGATATTCTTAGAAATAGTGGGCGTTCTTTTGAGGAGATTACAGACGAACTCATTACAACCCTAGTAAGATATTTAGAAGCAAATCAAGGTGGTTTTTTCTTAAAAGAACAAGAAGGAAAACATGAGCAATTACGATTGATGGCATATTATGCGTGGAATAAAAAACGATTTTTGAATAGTACTATTCAGTTAGGCGAAGGCTTGACAGGACAGGCTTGGCAAGAAGGACAAACAATGCACCTCACAGACGTACCGAAAGAATATGTTGCTGTTACTTCTGGACTTGGAAAAGCAAATCCACGTTCTGTTTTGATTGTTCCGATGCTTCTCAATAAACAAGTTTATGGAATGATAGAAATTGCATCTTTCAAAAAATTCGAATCCTATCAGATTGAATTCTTAGAAACAATAGGAGAAACGGTTGCTGCAACACTTTCTATTTTACAAAGCAATATTACAGGGCAGCGTTTGTTGCAAGAATCCGAACAAATGACCCAACAATTACGAGCACAAGAGGAAGAAATGCGCCAAAATATGGAAGAATTGCAAGCCACACAAGAAGAAATGGGAAGAGTTCAGAAAGAATTACAATATAGAAATGAGCTTATCCAATCTAGTTTTTATTTATTAGAATTAGATTATAAAAAGAATATCACAACAATTAATGATTTGGCTATTGATGTTTTGGGATATTCAAAATCTACTCTTTTAGAGCGTTCTGCTTTTGGTGTTTTTGCTCAAGAAGGAGAACTGCAACAAGGATTTAATACAATGGCACAGGGTACAATATGGAAAGCAGAAACAACTATGCTAAACCGTACAGGAGAAGAAATTTGGGTACAAGCCATTGGTGTTGCTCTTTTCAATAATGCAGGAACGATTGAACGCTATGTACTTGTTTTGGCTGATATTTCACAACTCAAAGCCAATGAAGCAAAAATAAAAGAACAAACTACAAAGATGGAAGACATCAGAAATGCTGAAAAAAGGCGTTCGGAATACGCACTACAAGCACAGAAAAGTATGTTAGAAAAATTAGTAGCCAAACATAATTCTGAAAAAGAAGAACTACAAAAACGTATTGAAGAATTGGAAGGTAATGGTTAATGATAAATTTTTACTTTCAGTTGTATTTATCTGTATTTTCAATCCTGTTAATCCTATAAATCATTTACCAATCAGTTACAGTATTTTCAAATCATTTCATTTACAAAAAAATGCTAAACGTATCTACTTCTCTTCCTTCTTACATTACCTTCGAATCTTTAGAAAAAATTGCTTCATTGCTCCAAAATAAACAAGTCGCTGTTTTGGTAGATGAAAATACAAAAAGAGATTGTTACCCAATTTTAGATAAAGCACTAGAAAAGAGTGCTATTCCAAAACCTCTTTTGATAGAAATTCCTTCAGGAGAAATTCATAAAACATTAGAAACATGTACACACATTTGGTACGAACTCACTCAAAATCATTTTGATAGAAAAGCAATTTTACTCCATCTAGGTGGTGGAGTTATTGGAGATATGGGAGGTTTTTGTGCTTCTACTTATAAGCGTGGAATAGATTTTATTCAGATTCCCACAACGCTTTTATCACAAGTAGATGCTAGTGTAGGAGGAAAATTAGGAATAGATTTTAATGGTTTCAAAAATCATATTGGGCTTTTCCAAACGCCGTCAAAAGTTTGGATTCATACGCCTTTCTTGAAAACGTTACCTCAAAATGAAATGCGTTCGGGTTTTGCAGAAGTAATAAAACATACACTTATTGCAGACAAAAAAGCGTGGAAAAACCTCTCTGAAATAAATAAAGATAATTTTGGAACGCAAGACTGGACGACTATTATCGCTCATTCAGTTGCTCTAAAAACGCAAGTTACAGAAGCTGACCCAACAGAAAAAGGACTTCGAAAGATTCTAAATTTTGGTCATACTATCGGACACGCTATCGAATCTTATTGTATTGAAGAAAATAAAAAGAAAAGTAATAAAAAGCCTGTTTTTCTGCACGGAGAAGCCATTGCACTCGGAATGATAGCAGAAAGTTATTTTTCAGCTTACTTGTCTAAAGAGTTTTATCCCAATCAAAACTTTATTTCAAAAACCGATTTTGAAGAGATTAGATTTTATATTTCCTCTGTTTTTGAAGATACAATCAGTAATTTTAGAAAAGCAATTCAACAAGAAAGTATCCTTCAAGAAATTACAAAATGGGCAAAACAAGACAAAAAAAATGCTCAAAATACGATTCTTACTTGTGCTTTAGAAGAAATTGGAAAGGCTACTTTTGATATTGCTGTTTCAGAGAGCCAAATTTTGGAGTGTTTGAGGAATATTTAAAATAATTGGATAAACTATTGCTATGTTTTCTACAAACAGATAACCTTATTAGTCGTTTTTGAGTATTATAATAAAGAAGCAAAATTTCACTTTAAAAAGATAAAACAAAATTTATAATAGTTTTTTACTCCGAAATGAGCTTAATTTATCTTTATAATTTGTATCTTTAAGAAATAAGTAGGTTCTTTGAAGTAGGTGAGAATTTAGTGATAAAAAACAAAAGTAATAATAATCAGCACAAAAAAAATAATTTGGGAATAACAACTATAAACTAAACTACAAAACTCTGTTTTTTATGTACAATGGGAAATATCAACCAAGAACTGGAGCGTTTGCAACTCATTTCAGATTTTCTGAAAGGTAAATTTTCACCTAAACAATTAGAAAATTTTAAAAAAAGACTGGAAAATGATCCTGTTTTACAAGAAGAATTGCATAAGCATAAAAAACTTATCGAACTTTTGAAGAAAAAACAAGAGCAAAATATAGACTTTCTATTAGAACCCAAAAACGATATGGATTATATGAAACAAGAACGCATTTACAGAAGAGCGCAACTGCGCCAAGAACTTGAAAAAATCAAGGAACAAAAGACAGAACAACAAGAAAATTGGGAACGAAAAATAGCGCAGTCTAATCAGCCGTCAATTTATAAAATGGCTGCCGTATTTTTTGGTGCTATTGCGATTGGGGCAAGTGTTTTTATAGTGGCAACTCAACTTATTGATACACAAAATGAAAAGGCATTACAAGCAGAAGTTACAGCTCCTACACTCGTAGAAGTAGAAACTGACCCTGCTGATGCTCTAGAGCAAACGAAAGATAATTCTCTTTTCCAAAATAATAAAGAAGTAATCGTACAAAATCAGAATACAGAAACTGATGTAAATACGACTACACAAAAAAATAATTCTAGTTTAGACGAAAAATTAGAAAAAGAAAATTTACTTGCCTATCAACCTATTGAGGAACTAGAAAATAAATTAAATCAAAATACTCGTAGTTCGATTAATCTACAATCTCCAGCTATTTTTGTAGAAAATTATAATAAAAATATGATTTTTGAATGGACTGGAACTAGCGAAGAAGAAATTTATTTAGAAATCATTAATTCAAAGAAAGAAACCACAAAATACGAAAATCTTGAAAGTCCTTTTAAATTAGAACAACAACTTGAAAAAGGAATTTATTATTGGATTCTTCAAACAGACAGCGAAGTCATCAAAAGAGGAAAGTTTTTGGTAAAGTAATCATTTACTTTAAATCAGTATAAAAAATGAAAAAAATATTCTTGTTATTTTTATTTTCAAACATAGTTTTCTTTGCTAAAGCTCAATTCACAAATATTGATCTTTTGCTTATTAATGATTCTTTGTCTTATTCAATGGATTTAGAAGAAATACAGAGATTTATAAAAATAGATAGCATAACTCCTGTACCATCTATTATGGATGCTTCAATGGCTGATTCCTTAGTTTTTTTAGGAAGTAGTTATCTATCTTTTTACAAAAAAGGAAATGAAGAATTTATAGAATTAAATGAACCAATTTGCATGTTTGAAACTATTATTTTTGATGAAAAAATTAAAAGTATAACACTTGATAAGAAGAATAAAATAACAACAGAAACAACTTTTGAAGAGATAAAAAAAATATTTCCATCTAATTGTCAAAATGTCAAAGAAATGAGTATTTATGGAGATAAAACAAAATACAAAAGTTGTAGTGTAGGATTTGTATCAGGTGGTTTAGAATTAGATACACAATTAATATTCTTTTTCTCTGATAACAAAGTTAAACGTATTGATTTTTGGAATCCGACTTAATAGCTTATCATCCATTTTTTCTGTTCTCCTGTATCTGGAATAGTTACTCCTCTAGCTTCACTTACTTTTTCGATAGCTTCCTCGTTAGAAATTCCTTGTTCTATCAAAATAGCTGAACAAAGCATTCCTGCACGTCCGATTCCTCCTCTGCAATGGACAATTATTTTTTCGTTTTGATTTACTTTTTCTACTAATTTTTTCGCTAATTCTTTAAT
>PFKD01000341.1 GCA_002784125.1 Flexibacter sp. CG_4_10_14_3_um_filter_32_15 | reverse complement strand
GTATGACCAAATTCGAACATCTTAGATGGAGAGCATTAGCCATTTCTGAATAATCCACAAAAATTGTCAGATAACCAAATTATTCTACATTGCACAATCAAAATGAAATTCATTATTTTGCTGCAAATTCTGCGCTTCAACTTGGTTTTATTTATCAAAATACAAATAAAAAATTAGCTAAAACTTATTTTGAAAAGGCAATTAGTTTTGAAGGACATCAATACGAAGAAAGTATTACCCAAAAAGCAAAACTAGCTTTGAAGAAACTTTAGGGCATTCTATAAAAACAGGGTTTTAACCCTGTTTAGTAATGCGTAAATTTTTTCAAAAATGTAAATTTATTTTACATTCCAAAGAACTATTCAATCTCAATTATGAAATTATTTTTATCAGTCCTTTTTTCTATTTCCTTGTTTTTTATTGGATTTTCTGCTGTTTTGGGAGCTTCTCGTCCTGCTACAAAAATGGATTTTTATCCCAAAAATAGAGTTTCAGATTCTATTTCCACAACTAGAAATATAGAAAAAACTACACTTTTTCTAAACGATTCTATTCAAACTAAAACCGAAACGCTTTCCGAAAAACCTAAAAAAAATGGACTAGGAATGATAATTTGGGGCGTTTTATTGACAATTTTAGGAACTGTGTTTGGCGTGGCTTTGCTGCTTACTTTTTTGCTTGGATTTTCTATTGGTTCGGCTTTTTATTTTAGAGATATTTATGCGATAGCTGGTGTAATGTTGGGAGGATTAATCACTTTTGGAGTAGGAATTTATATGATTTCAAGAGGCAGAGAACGCTGGAGAGCTTACAAAAGATACAGAAAAGCACTCAAAAAAATGAGAAAAGTGCAATAGAAAAAACCCTAAGGGTCTTCAAAGACCCTTAGGGTTTGTAGCTTACTTTAGAGTGAGAAAAACGTACCGTAAACTTTAGTTTTCGGCTAAAAAATACGATTCTACTTACGAAATAGAACTCTCATCAAGCTCAACAAGTTTAAAACCTGTTCCGTGAACATTCAAAATTTTGAGGTGTTCGTCTGCACGAAGATATTTACGCAATTTTGTTACATAAACGTCCATACTACGAGCATTGAAATAATTATCATCGCCCCAAATTTCGTTTAAGGCTTTTGAGCGTTCCAAAGTTTGGTTTTTATTTTCACAAAGCATACGTAAAAGCTCTGTTTCTTTTGATGTCAGTTTTGTGTCTTCTCCATCGTTGCTTTTCAAAAGTTGAGCATCATAATCAAAAAGAAGTTCGCCAATATTAAACTTACGAAGTGCTGGAGAGCTATCCGTTACGATAGTACGACGCAAAATCGCCTGTACACGAAGAAGTAATTCTTCCATCGAAAACGGTTTTGTCATATAATCGTCTGCTCCAATTTGCAGTCCTTCGATACGGTCTTCTTTCATTCCTTTTGCCGTCAAGAATACGATAGGCGTATGTTTGTCTATTTTTCTGATTTCTTTGGCTGCCGTAAATCCGTCTATATTGGGCATCATTACGTCTAAGATACAAATGTCAAAAACATTGTCTTCTTTAAAAAATGCGTCTAATGCTTCTTTTCCATCTCTGGCAAGGGTAACGCCAAATCCTTTGATTTCTAAATACTCACTTAAAATTTGACCTAAATTGTGGTCGTCTTCGGCTAACAAAATATTATGCATAAATGTAATTTTAGGGTTCTACTACTATTGATTTAACATTTAAACGAGCGAAATGTTAAAATCGCTGCATTTTAATTGTTAAAAATTCTTAGAAGTGAGAAGAAATTGTAAATAAATAGAAGTAAGATAACCAATTTTTGACTTTTTATGAAAAAACAAAGCAACAACTAGAAAAATAAAAAAGAAATGGTATTTTTAGGGAAAGGAAAAGCAATAATTCGACCGACAGTGTCGGTCGAATTGCTTCGAATAGGTCGGATAGTGTCTAACTTATTCAAGACACATAAAAACAACTACTACTTACTTATTTTATTATGAACGAAAAAATAACACAACTAAAAAAATAAGCCGAAGCAGGAAAGTTTAAAGAAGTATTCGATTATTTGGATTTGTATTTTGACGAAAATCCGTATAATCAATATGCTGTTATCAAAATGAATATTGAGCATCAAATAAATATGGGATTTGCGCCTAATCCTATTTCTAATCCTCAACGACGACGTAGTTTCGTTGATGGTCGGAAAAAAAGCAGCACAAACCGTCGTTGAGGCTTCGCCATCAACGAGGTATTACAACAAAAAAAATGGTTTCAAGCAACACACTTGAAACCATTTTTTATAAAACCTAGCCGTTGTCGGTGTCCTCACCGACGACCAAAAATATAAAATTAAATTCCTTCTACAAGTTCACACTTATTATAATCTTCATCAATATCAATGTAGAGTTCTTTTATGGCAGTAAAAAACCAATCATCAAGCATTCTTGCACGTTCGTCATTTAGGGCTGCTTGATAAATTTTTTCATAATCATCGTTTAGATTGGCTTGGTGTGGTTTTGACTTATCTATAAAATACAACAAACGAACAGCTTCTTTTCCATCAGGACTTCTAAACGGCAAAGGCTGACTAACTGATTTTAGTTTCATTGTATCCAAAATCAAATAGGTATTGTAATCAAAATCTTCGGCTACCAGTTTTGCTGAACCTGTTTGTTGGCTCAAAATACGTCCACCATTATTTTTTGAGCTTCTATCTGCAGAATGCTCAAAAACTGCTTTTGCAAACGTTAAACTATCTTTTACAATCAAATTGCGAAGACTATCCACAAATTTATTTGTATAAACCATATCTGCTGCACTCGGTTTTGGGCGAATCAAAATATGACGAGTATTGATTAGATTTCCACGTCTTTCTAAAAGTTGAATCAAATGAAAACCAAATTCTGACTCAATCGGCTCTGAAATTTCCATAGGTTTGAGAGCAAACGATGCAGCTTCGTATTCAGGTACAAGTTCTCCACGTTCTCTATACCCTAAGTTTCCACCTTGTGCAGCCGAACCCAAATCGGCTGAAAATTCTTTTGCTAAAACAGCAAAATCTTCTCCTGCTTTTATGCGTGTACGAATATCTAAAAGCTGTTTTCTTACCCTGTCTTTTTCCTGTTTACTTACTTTTGCATAAACAAGAAGTTGAGCTACTTCATATTCTGCTGGTAAAAATGGCAAACTATCCGTTGGAATTAATTTATAAAACTTACGCACCTGTGAAGGCGTTACTTTTGCATCTGCTGTAATTTCAGAACGCATTTTCTGAATGGTTAGCTGTTCTTTGATGGGTTCTAAAAGCTCTTCTTTTATGTCTGCTAGTGATTTTCCCAGATATTCTTCTAGTTTTTTCTCGTCGCCACCTGCACGTTCGATCATCATAGAAAGACGATTTGAGGCTTCACTTTCTACTTGTTCGTCCAAAACGATAACCGAATCTATTTCAGCTTTTGCATACATTACTTTATTGAAAAGAAGCTGACGCAAGATTTCACATTTTGCATTTTCATCTGGTGTTCCGTCTTGAGAACGCAAATAATTTTGATATGAAAGCTCTAACTCTGATTTTAGAATAATATAATTATCTACTTTGACAATGATTTTGTCTGCTACTTGAGAAAAAGCAAAAGTAGAAATCAAACAAAACCCAAGTAAAAGTAAAAAAGTAGAAAATTTGATTTTGAAATGGTTCATATATGAAATTAGTGAATTGATGTTTAGTATTGATAATCAGAGAGAATACGTAAAGCACTCTCATTTTGTAGCAATTTTTAGTTTTATTTTAATTTACTCTACTATAAAAATTTTATAATCTTGATTTTTTTTAGCTCTTTCCATGACTTTGGTTTCAAGTTCTTTTTGTAATTCTACTTTTCGTTTGTTCAGAATTACACTAATAATTTGATTCTTTACATAGTCTAAAGGCGAAATTTGATCTTGAATTTTGAAGTCATTTATTTTAAGAAAATAATAGTATTTTTTGTCTTCACTTTCTACAAATTTATTTTTTTGAAGTAATAAATTTCTATCAAAAGGCGTGTTTGCTACCAATTCTGAAATAGGCAACCATTTATCATCTTGCAAAAAATAACTCGCTGCAAAACCATAACTATACGATTTTAATTTTTCGGTTTCATCTGAATTTGATTCTAAATTAGAACGCATCCACTTACGCAAATCTTCAAGTTGAGATAAAGGTGTATTTAATTTTACTTTTACAAAATAGGCTCTTACAATAGGCTGCTTGAGTTCAAAATTTGCCTTATTTTCTTCGTAATACGTACTTATTTGTGGGTCAGTAACGAGCGTATCCAGATATTCATTGACATAATTTTGCTTATAAGCGTGAACCAAAAGTTGATATTTGTAATCTTCTAATCGCTCTTGTAATTCTTTTTGATCGATGCCACTTTTAGATTCTGCTTCTTTGAGTAAAAGTTGTTTTTCTATCCAATTATCAACATATCTTTTTACAATATTTGTACTGTCTTCTTGGCTATAATTGGGAGGTAAAAGTTCTGTTATTTGTTCTTGATACAAATAATTTTCACCTACTTGTGCCACAGGAACTCCCTTTATTTCCTCTTCTGTTTCGGCTTCTTGACACGAAAAATTGAATGTGATAAGAAAAAGAAACGATAATAAGGTTATTTTTTTGATACGTAAACTAATTTTAGATATTTTATAATTCATAACTTTCTATTTTTTATATCCAACTCAAAACCCTAAGAATCTTTAAAGACCCTTAGGGTTGGTTGTAGAAAGTGCAAAATTACAAAAAATAAATTTGATTAGGCATAAATTTCTTATGAACAATCAAGATGACTGTCATACATTTACTTAGAATTAAGAAGAAGCGAAATTTCCTCTGCTATCTTGCTCATTTCTTCAAAACTCTGTGCGTGGTAATATTTTCCATTTGTAAAAATACTAATTTGCTTCAAAGATTCGTCGTTATATGGACTTTTAATAGTAATATGCTCTTGGTCTGGCGTTGTAATAGATGCTTCTCCTCCGTGTCCTACACCGATTGCATATACTTCTACATTACGCTTACTCGCCAAAAGCAAAGCACGTTTGAAAATATTATCCGTTTCAGAAGTTGCACCATCACTAAAAATAATTATTTTTCTATTTGTAGAACCCAAACGCTCAAACTCTTTGATTGAAGTATCAAGAGCTTCTCCAATTACTGTTCCTGTTCCATCTACTAAATCTGTCGTAATTTGTTCTAAAAGCTGATACAAATCTTGAGATTCATCACCTAAAGGTGCATAAACCATAGATTCACCTGCAAAAAGCACGATACCGTAACGTGCCGTTGGGTGAACACTCATGAGCTGTTGTGCTGCCGATTTTACAGCTTCTAATCGTGTGGGCATTACGTCTTCTACTCTCATGGACGAAGAAACATCAATAGCCAAAATAATATCCATGTGTTCTTCTAGGACAATTTCTTCTGTTACCTCTTCTTTTGCTTCTTCTGCTGAGACAGTATCAACAGCGACTGAATCTTGAGCATAAGAAGTAGTTATGAAAGAAAATGAAAACACAACAAGTAAAAATGAAAAAGCAATTAGCCCTTGTATAAACTTTTGAAATGAATTAGTATAAGTCATTGAATAAATTTTTAGTAATGCGAATAAGGAGTTAAAATTCAGTTAGAATTATGAATGCAGCCGTTAATTTAGAAAAAATATGTAACCATAATCCTTTTTCTG
>PFKD01000174.1 GCA_002784125.1 Flexibacter sp. CG_4_10_14_3_um_filter_32_15 | reverse complement strand
ATCAGACAGTTTAGAAACCGTCTGATTCATATAAAATTTATCTAAAAACCTGTAACGCTATTTCAGGACAAGACATGTTGTTATATCATTTTTCAAAATTCTATCAAAAAGAGCAATTTCAGTTTTATTAAAATCAAATTCTGTTGCAAAATCAGTTATCAAAATTTGTAATTCTTTGTAAGCTGCAAACTTATCTTGTTCTTTATTATTCTGAATCTGTTCTAACAAAATTCTAGCAAATTCAGTATAAATAAAACACGAAAAAACGGAGCGAAAATGCATGTGTGTAATGGAAGAAACTACCGAAACTAGCTCAAAACGTTTTTTTATAGAATCTTCAAACAAATATCCTTTGTAAAAAACGAGTGGCAAAATTCGCATCAAAGAACCATTTCCATTCGAATATTCGTTTGCTCCTCCTGTCAAAAGTGGGTTTTCTCCTTTTTTCAATCTTTTTATGGCATTTGTTGTCGCAATTCCAATATCAAAAACTCTTCCGTGAGGAGTCCAAAAACTTTCATATTTCCATTTTACAAAGTTATTTGCAATATCATTTATATCATAAATTGCTTTTTTAGTAGAATTTTTGGGCGTTGCTAAACTCTCAGCCAAACAAAACGCCATCGAGCTATCGTCCGACCATGTTCCTTTGGGTTGTTGGTGTGTTCCGAATTCTCGCATATCCGTAACTGGATTTTTGGCAATATCTTCTCTACTTCGAAATTCCACAGGAACACCCAAAGCATCACCGATAGCAAAACCGAAAAAAGCATCTTTTATTTTTTGTTTCATAACTTGTAAAAATTGGGAGTTAGGAAATGGAGATTGGAAATAAAATACAATATGCGTAATTTTTGATTGAAAACACTTGAATTTTGATTTTTATATTCAAATTTTCCCTCATTATTCCTTATTTTTGTAATCTAATTCTGACTAAAAAAAATCAAAACAAACTATAAAATTGCGTACAGAAATAAATAAACTTGGCGAATTTGGACTTATCGAACGTATAGCTTCAAACTTTCCACTTCAAAAAAATACTTCCAAAAAAGGAATTGCAGACGATGCAGCCGTCATTGAAATTGAAAATGGCAAACAGCTTTTGGTTTCGACGGATATGCTCGTCGAAGGCATTCATTTTGATTTGTCTTACACGCCTTTAAAGCATTTGGGGTATAAAGCCGTTTCGGTAAATGTATCCGATATTGCTGCTATGAATGGCATTCCTCATCAAATTACGGTCAGTCTTGCGCTTAGTAATCGTTTTTCGGTTGAGGCCGTTGATGAATTTTATGAAGGCGTAAAATTTGCGTGTCAGGATTACGGAATTGATTTGGTGGGAGGCGATACGACAAGCTCTCCAAAAGGATTAATCATTTCGATTACTGCGCTCGGTCAAGCTAGTCCAGAAAAAATTGTGTATCGCAATACAGCCAAAAAAGGCGATATTTTGTGTGTTACAGGCGATTTGGGTGCTGCTTTTGTAGGTTTGCAGATTTTGGAAAGAGAAAAAAGAGTTTTTTTAGATGCGCCACAAGCACAACCAAAACTTGATAATGTAGAGCATGTAGTCGCAAGGCAACTAAAACCAAAAGCACGTATGGATATTATTTATGAGCTAGAAGAACAGGGAATTTTGCCTACTTCTATGATGGATATTTCGGACGGCTTGGCTTCTGAAATTCATCATATTTGTCGTCAGTCAAAGGTAGGAGCAATGATATATGAAAAAAATATTCCTATTTTGGATGAAACAGCCATGACAGCAGCCGAAGAATTAAAACTTAGTCCTCTGACGTGTGCCTTGAATGGTGGCGAAGATTACGAACTTTTATTTACTATCAAACAAGAAGATTTAGAAAAAATTGAAAAAATAGTAGATGTTCATTTGATTGGCTATCTTCACGAAGCCAAAAAAGGTGTAAAAGTTGCTATGAATTCAGAGCAATTAATGGATATAAAAGCACAAGGTTGGAAGCATTTTGAAGAAAATGAGTAACCAATTTTAAATGATAAATTATTAGTGATGGGTGCATCTCAAAATGTCGCTTTATTAATTTTATAGTTGTAGGGAAAAGGCAAGCCTTTTCCTAAACTAGCACTTTGAATTGGAAAAATGACTGTATGAAAGGAAAAGGCAAGCCTTTTCCCTACTGAAAACGACATTTTGAGATGCGCCCTTAGTGATTAATTGTAAATTAATTATCTTTATTTTTTGAAATTGTATTTTCTATTTTTGTCTGTGAATTCTGTGTTTATAAAATAAACGTTATCACGGTTAGTTTAGTAATGTTCATTTTTCCATAGCGACAGGTTTGCAAATCTGTCGCTATGGAAAAATAAGAATGTTTTGCTTTTCTCTAACTAATTGATTGTTAGACCTGTAAATAACTGTGATAATGTTTATTGTAGTTTAGGAAAAGACAAGCCATTTTCCCTACAAATAAACGCAAACTATGTATTTGTATTACTTCTAAATTTATTTATATGTCTGTTGCTAACTCTTCCTCTGCCAAACGTATTACTACGCACTCGTTGCAGGAAATGAAAATAAAAAACGAAAAAATCTCTATGCTTACGGCGTATGACTTTTCGATGGCTCAAATTCTTGATGCTGCTAATATTGATGTTCTTCTAGTGGGTGATTCTGCTTCAAATGTGATGGCAGGACACGAAACAACCCTTCCAATTACGCTTGACCAAATGATTTATCACGCTTCTAGTGTAGTTCGTGGTGTCAAACGTGCGCTTGTGGTGGTCGATATTCCTTTTGGTTCGTATCAAGGAAATTCTCGCCAAGCTCTTGATTCTGCTATCCGAATTATGAAAGAATCGGGCGCACATGCCGTCAAAATGGAAGGTGGAGAAGAGATTAAAGAGTCTGTTATGCGTGTGCTTTCGGCTGGTGTTCCTGTCATGGGACATTTAGGGCTTACTCCTCAATCTATTTACAAATTTGGTACTTATACTGTTCGTGCAAAAGAAGAAACCGAAGCTGCAAAACTTATCGAAGATGCCAAAATCTTGCAAGAATGTGGTTGTTTTGCTATTGTTGTAGAAAAAATTCCTTCCAAGCTTGCCGAAAAAGTATCTAAAGCGATTGATATTCCAATTATCGGAATTGGTGCTGGGGGTGGGGTCGATGGGCAGGTTTTGGTTTCTCATGATTTATTAGGAATCACAAAAGAATTTAATCCTCGTTTTTTGCGTCGTTATGCTGATTTGAATGAAATTATGCAAAAAGCTGTTGAGGAATATATCAAAGATGTAAAGAGTGAGAATTTTCCTTCTGAAGAAGAAAGTTATTAAGTTTTATTTGGCTAAGAAACTTTGAATTTTGATTCAAAAAAAATAATTTAAACGTCTGATTGATAAAGTATTAATTTTATTAATTAGATGTTTTTTTGATTCAAACCCAATTAAAAAATTATGGAAGACGAAAAAATTACTTTAGAATACGATAAACCAAAATGTAAAATTTATCATTATCAAACTATAAATACGGTAGTTTTGGAATGGTCGGGTTATGCTTCTCACGAAGAATTTGTAGAAGCCTGTGATTTTTCTTTGGAACTTATGATAAAAAATAAAGGTAGCAAAATGATTGCTAATAATCTAAAATCAGAAGTTGTAACTCCAAAAAATCAAGACTGGCTCACTCCAATTTGGTTTCCGAAAGCCTACGCACAAGGGTATAGAACTTCGGCTGTTATTGTTTCGAAAAGTGTTTTCAATCAAATAACTGTCAAAGAGATTGTAAATAAAATGGACAAAGGAAAATTTACGGTTCAGTTTTTTACTAATTTACAAGATGCAACTGAATGGCTAAAAACAGTTTAATAAAAAATGAAACGCTTTAAACTCAACCGAAAAAAAGCACTAAAATACACAGGGGTTTTGCTTTTGATTCTGTCTGTCTTAGCTATTTGGCAAAGAGAGCTTATCGCTTATGGACTTTTGCAACTTGCTGGACAGTTAGAAGTAATGAATAATAGTCGTCGTTTTGAAGAATTAAAAAAAGATACCAATTTTCCAGATTCTCTGAAAGCAAAAATCAAGATTATTGAAGAAGCTAGAAAGTTTGGAATGGAAAAATTAGGAATGAAATCTTCTCAAAATTATACCAAAATCTATGACCAAAAAGGAGAGGACATTTTATGGAATGTTTCGGCTTCTTATCCGTATAAATTGGAGGCGTATGAATGGAAATTTCCGATAGTAGGAAAGTTTTCTTACAAAGGATATTTTGATTTAGAAAAAGCAAAAAAAGAAAGAGATAGATTAAAAAATGAAGGAGAACGCATAAATGATAAAACTATTAAATTTGATACAAATATTCGTTCGGTTTCGGCTTGGTCGACGCTTGGTTGGTTTGAAGATGTTTTGCTTTCCACTAATTTAGAAAGAGATGAAGGCGATTTGGTAGAATTAATCTTGCATGAACTTACCCACGCCACGCTTTATGTAAAAGACAGTGTGAGTTTTAATGAAAACTTAGCGAATTTTGTAGGAGAAGAAGGCTCAAAATTATTTTTGGAGGAAAAGTATGGTAAAGATTCAGAAGAGTTAAATGATTATATTTTTTCGCTTCAAGATTCTAAAAAGTACAGAAATTTTATGCTTTTGGCTTCTAGTTCTTTAGATTCGCTGTATAATTCAAGTAGTTTTTTGAATGAATTTTCAGAAAATCAAAAAGAAATTGCTAAACAAAAGTATCTCAATTTTATTAAATTAAAAATAGATACGGTTTCATTTTCTAATAAAAATTGGTCAAAACGTTTTCAAGAGCGAGAACTCAATAATACTAATTTTATGAGTGTAAGAAGATATAATTCAAGTCAAGATACATTGAAAATTATTTTTGAAGAAAAATTTAATCAAGATTTAAAAGCATTTTTGAAGTATTTTGCTGATAAATATCCATCTTTATAAATTTAGAAGTCAGATTTTAGAATGAAAACCAATTTTATTTCCTAATTCCCAATCCCCAAATCCCATTTCTCATGCCTTTCATACGAGTAGAACATATCGGTATTGCAATCAAAAGTTTAGAAAAATCAAATGAGCTTTTTGAAAAACTATTTGGAAAAGAACACTACAAAGTAGAAAAAGTAGAACGAGAAGGCGTAAGTACGTCGTTTTTTCAGTTGGGAGAAACCAAAATCGAACTTTTAGAAGCTACCACAGAAGAAAGTGCCATCTCAAAATTTATAGAAAAAAAAGGAGAAGGAATTCATCATATTGCCTATGAAGTGGATGATATTTATGCTGAAATGAAACGATTAGAAAACGAAGGGTTTACGCTGTTGAGCCAAGAACCAAAAACAGGAGCAGATAATAAATTAATTTGTTTTTTACATCCAAAATCTACAAATGGTGTTTTGGTGGAGCTGTGTCAAGAACGAAAAAGTTAGAACCTAAAAAAAAATAAGATAAATGAAAACAGAACAAATTTTGTAGTTACAAAACAAATTTGTAATTTTAGTTAGAAGTTTCTTAAAAAAAAAATTTAAAAAAAACTATCCTAAAAATAAAGGCTCTTAATAGATTTTGTACTGATAGTAATAAAAACTTGATTAACTCATTTATTAGCAAAATATTAGTTCGTTTTTTCTATAGCGCAGGGTTTGTAAACCCTGCGCTATGGAAAAAACAATACTTTTACAGAATAAAATTTGGTAATCACAAAACTTGTTTATTATCAGTCCAA
>PFKD01000234.1 GCA_002784125.1 Flexibacter sp. CG_4_10_14_3_um_filter_32_15 | reverse complement strand
TAAACCCTGAACCTAATTTTAATTCATTAAATGAAGACCAATTTATGCCTCACGACCTTATAAACGCTGCTTAAATGTCACTCATATTGAACTATCAAATTTACACAAAAAATAACAATTCTTAAATCCATATCAAGGCACAAATTTATTTTTATGCTAAAAAATTGTAACTTGCATAAAATTACACTATAGTCTTTTTTGTTTTATGAAATAATTTAGATAAAAATTAGTTCAGAAAAGCAGAAAAGTTATTTTTTTATAATCAATTTAATTTTAGAGCATGTCAAATAGCGCAAAAAAAGGCGATTTAGTTCAAGTACATTATGTAGGTAAATTCGAAGACGGAAATGTTTTTGATTCTTCAAGAGATAGAAAAGAGCCTATTGAGTTTCAAGTAGGAGCAGGACAAATGATAAAAGGTTTTGATGCAGCAGTAGAAGGAATGGCACTTAGCGAGTCAAAAACAATCACTTTAGCACCAACTGAAGCGTATGGAGAATCAAATCCAGAAAATATTGTTTCTTTTCCTAAGGATAAATTACCACCAGAAATGAACCCCAAAGCAGGTGATCAACTTGCTCTTCAAGGACAAAACGGTGAGCAAATTCCTGTTGTAGTTATCGAAGCTAACGAAGAAGGTATTGTTTTAGATGCAAATCATCCAATGGCTGGAAAAACTTTAGTTTTTGAATTAGAACTTGTTGGAATTAATCCTTCAAAAGTAGAAGGTGGAACTCTTTCTGATTGGTAGAAACTAATTGAAGTAAAATAAACAAAAAATGCTATTCCTATTTATTATAATAAGAATAGCATTTTTTATAAAAAAAGTAATTTATTTTCTTCTAAAATCTAACTTCTGAATTCTGAATTTATTTTATTCTCCACTTCCACTCGGCAAAACTGTTCCAAACAGAACCAAAGCCTCTGAAGAATTAGAAGCATTAGAAATAACCGTAATTACTTTTCGTTGTTGCCCTGCTTTGTGAGCCGAATTAAAACGAACAATTACTTTTCCTTCTTCGTTTGGTGCAATCGGTTCTTTTGTCCATTCTGGGGCAGTACAACCACAAGTAGTTCGGATGTCTTGCAGCATTAATGGATAATTTCCCGTATTTTTGAATGTAAAGACATACTCAACTATTTTGCCTTCTTCAATTTCGCCGAAGTCATATTCACGATTTGTAAAAGTGAGTTGCGCTTGTCTGTCGTCAGCTTTTTTGGTAAAAGTAGTTGTTTCCTTTTTTGTTTCAGTAACCACTTGAGCTTGAAGAGCTTGGCTAGATACAAAAGTAAAAGCTCCCAAAAGTGATGCAAGAAATATATTTTTCATAATTTTTGATATAATTTTACTGTGATTTAATTTTTTTGAATGTTAGGAAGAGTTTGTGTTTAAAACCTTATTCTCTCAAAATTTGTTTCTAATTTTAAAGTTAGTTTTTAAAGCGCATAAGGTTTTTTAATTATTATCCAATATCACATATAAGTCAATTATTTTGCCATAAATATAAAGTTAATTTTATAAATATAACCATAAGCAAACCATTATTTCAATTCTCATTTAATTTAATTTTTCATGAAAACTACCTTATCTTATTCCATCTTATCTATTTTTTATTTAGCAATTCTTTTTTCTACTATTTTTTTACTCACATCTTGTGAGCTAAATAATGAACGAGTAGGAGGTTTTCCCCCAGAAGGACAAATCTGGGCAGAAATAGAAAATTTGGAATATACTTTTCCAGAACCTAGTGGAACAATTCCCTCTCTTCTAAATACCTATTCAGTAAGTGTCAAGTCACTTTCTATTTATCGTACAACAAATTTTAATTCCACAAGAACAGGTAATTTTCGTGTTTTACTTACTAGCTTTGATTTTGATGATACAACACCTAGAAATCTAGATAATCTAAATGTACGTCTTGAGTTTTCACAAGGTAATTTGGCTTATATCGGAACAGGAGATGACATTCAATTTGAGATTCTGAGTATAGAAAATGATGTTATTAAAGCAAATTTTAGTGGTACTTTAAAAAATAGAGATAATCCAAATCAACAAATCCGAGTTCGAAATGGAGCTTTACATATCAGAATAAGAAGAGAATAAGACACTAAAAGCTCAATCACATCTAAGAATAATTTTATTTATTGACTCAAAAAGTAATTAGAATACAGTTTATTTTATTAAAAATCAATACTTTATCTCTTCAAAAAAGAAATAGAGTATTGTTTTTTTTTGCTTTTAATCAAATAATATTTTGTAAATTTGTGCCTTCTCAGAATAAGCTAAGAAAAATTAATTAAAAATTAATGTTTTAGTTTAGGAAGCTAGAAAACAAAAATTGTTTAGGAATAGGTCGGATTGTGTTTTTGTTGGTGTCGCTACACTAAAACACCAACAAAGGCTGTGTTATTTTTCCATAGAATTGGGTTTGCAAACCCAATTCTATGGAAAAATGCTTATTCTTAAACAACTTCATAGTAAGGTCTAAAACCCCTACTCCCCTACTCACTAATATTATTTTTTACTAAAATCCAATTATATGGACTTTAAACGTAATTTTCTATCCTTTTTTTGTGCTTCACTCATTTTTACTTGTGCTGCTTTCACAAACGCTTCTCACTCAAACCTTTCAAAAGAAAATAAAAAAACGAAAAAGAAAGCGCATACCCTTATTATCTCTCCAACTGCACTAAATTCTACATCTTCAAACTTTAGTACAACTTCATCTTTAAACTGCGTTCAAACTCCTTTAGACTTTTTACCTACTTTTCATTTTTCAGCAGTAAAAGATACGCTCACAGAAACCACTTCTGATAATTTAATCGTTCAAGAAGATGACCAAACAACTATTTTGGCGCTGCTTGATGAAGAAGCTAACGAAAAAACAAACGAAAATGATATTGAATTAGATGCAGAAGAAATTGAAACTATTGATTTTTCTACTCCTAATAATCTACTTATTACCCCTCAGCTATTAGAAAAGATAGCTCTTAGAGAAAACTTTGTAAATTCATTAGTTGATATTGCTATTGCTCAAGAAGGAGTACCTTACGTACATGGAGGAAAATCGCCAAAAGGTTTTGATTGTTCTGGTTTTGTATCGTATGTATATAGCCAATTTAATATCAATCTTCCTGCTTCTTCTAGCTCGTATGACTACGTAGGAAAAAAAGTAAAATTAGAAGATATTCAAGTAGGAGACATACTTTGCTTTACAGGTAGAAATTCACACTCTGGACGCACAGGACATGTTGGAATCGTTGTGGAAAGTAACCCTAACGAACCTATAAAATTCATTCATGCAGCCTCAGGAAGTAGAAGACAAATTACTTACAGTACGATGGAAAGTAGTTATTACAAACCTCGTTTTCGTTCTGCTCGTAGAATTTCTGCTCCAATTTTGGAAGAAATTTTAGAAAATGAACCTATTGAAAGTGCTGAATAAGAAATTTTATTAAGATATTATTTTACAATAAAAAAACGGATTCAAAATATTTTGAATTCGTTTTTTATTGACTGTTTTTCTAGCTTTATCTACCTTTTACATCCAATACTTTCGTAAATTTCTTTAGTATTTTGAGTGTTCCGAAGATTAATAAACTTACTCCAAAAATAACATACCACTCATTAGGAAGTCCGTACATAAATGTTTTGAAATAAAAACGAATACCAATAAAAACAGTAAAAATAAGCATTAAGGCAAAAAATCCATTGTACTCACGTTTCAAAACATTTTTAGCAGAAAATTCTAAATTTGCACCATCAAAACTAGAAAAACGAGGAATAAATGGAGGAACAGTTGAAGCCCAATCTAAATATTGCTGACCAAATTTGTTACGCAAAAAATATTCTTCTGCATACATAATACGCTCATAATACAACCAATACGCCAAAACAAAACACGTAATAAACCAAAAATTAGCCGTTAGCATTGCCACACCAAGCCACATCAAAAAATTTCCTACATAAAGTGGGTGTCTAACTGCCGAATAAATTCCACTTGTATTGAGCGTTTCGGCTACTTGCTTTTTTGTATTTCTGCCAGAAGTTCCTTTTGGCGTATGCCCAACAGTATACGCTCGCACAAACTGCCCCAAAAGTCCGACAGCCAAACAAACATATTCGTAATACGGAAACCACTTTGGAAACCCTTGATTTTGAGCTTGCCACGCATAAAGTCCTAACGCTACAAAAACAAAAGGAATTGGAAGTGTTCCTCTATGTTTGAATAAAAAATTACCTTCTTTGTCTAATTCTTCAATTAATGCCATTTTTTAAGGAGTTGGATGATGTGTTAATAATGTTGAGGGAATAATACTCTTAATTTTTTAGTGCTGCAAAGGTAAGGTATTTTATTTAGCTCATAAAGTTTAAGAGCCGTTTATACTAATTTTGTATTATTATTTTTCAAAAATTCAATTTCTTTTTTTACATCAATTTTAAATTCATTTTCTATTTTTTCTAAATCAGTAATTAATTTTTGAATAAAATCTTGATGATTTTTTCGCTTCGGAAAAAACGGCTTATGAGCTAAAGAGGAAGCTATTTTTTGCCATTTTTTTAAGAATAACTGTGTTTTATCATCAAAATAACCTTCTGAAAATTTCTGCCAAATGTATTCTATCGCTTGATTATTTGGGTGTAACAAATCAGTTTCATAAAAACGATAATCACGCAAATCATCTAAAACGAGTTCATAAGAAGGGAAATAAACACAGTTTTCAAATTTTTCTGTTTTATTTTGACAAATAAAATGCGCCAAAACTCTCAAAATAGATTTACTGACACTATTTTCTACCAAACCTTCCTTCAAATGACGAACAGGACTGACAGTAATAATAATCTGTTTTTCTTTCTTTCCGAAGGAATTTAATTTATTTATAAAATCTTCAAATTTCGTTTTTGCAGTTTCTAAATCAATCAGTTTTTTATTGAATAAATTTTTATTCTGTTTATGACAATTCGAAATCGGTATTTTAGTATTTTCATCATTCTTTTCTATCAATTCATACATAAAAGCTGTTCCGAAAGTCAGAATAATTGTATCTGCTTTTTCTAAAAACTCAAAAGTTTGTTTTGCTTTTTCTTTGATAATTTGCTTTAATTCTTCTTTATCTTGACTAGCAATTTTTGAATGTAAATGATAATTATACCACACTTCATCGTGTTGAATGTAAAATTTCTCTAAATTCTTTTCTAAAACTTCTCCTTTTTTATTTTGATTTTTTTCTAGCATAATCCATTCTAAAAGCTGAATTACAGAAAGAGGATTGAAAATTACGCCAAATGGATTAATTAGCGTTTCAAATTTATTTTCAAGGAGTTTTTGTCCAATATTTTCTGAAAAACAAGAACCCATCAAAACTATCTTATTTGATACATTTATTTTTTTTTGTAATGGAATTGGATTGAGCTGAGTTCTGAATTTCATAATGTAGGCGACAGTTTTCAACTGTCGTAGATATAAATTTGTTAAAACGACAGTTGAAAACTGTCGGCTACTGTTTGATTTTAGAATTTAGTTTACCTTATTTTGTGGTTAAAAGTATCACAGACTTCGTAGTCTGTGCAAAAACTGAACGCAGACTAAAGTCTGCGCTACATAATTACAAAACTATGAAATATTTAATTGTTGGACTTGGAAATATTGGTTCAGAATACAAAAATACACGACATAATGTGGGTTTTATGGCTGTCGATAAAATAGCAGAATCAAAAGGCGTAACTTTTGAAACCAAACGCTATGCAGATATTGCTTCTTTCAAGCATAAAGGTAGAGCAATTCATTTGATAAAACCTTCTACATTTATGAATTTGAGTGGAAAAGCTGTTCGTCATTGGCTTACCGAACTCAAAATAGAAATTGAAAATTGTTTGGTTATTGTCGATGATTTGGCATTGCCGTTAGAAACTCTTCGAATGCGAAAAAAAGGTTCAGATGCAGGACACAACGGACTAAAAAACATTCAAGATTTACTACAAACTCAAAATTATCCTCGTTTGCGTGTCGGAATTGGAGATAATTTTTCTAAGGGAAAACAAATTGATTTTGTGTTGGGAGAATTTGATAAAAATGAATCGGCTGCACTTCCTTTAATTTTGGATAAAATAGAAGAAATGACACTTTCTTTTTGTACTATTGGGATTGATAGAACGATGAGTCAGTATAATTCTTAATTGAGTTGCAAATAAAAAAAATGGTTCAAACAATACTGCTTGAACCGTTTTTTATGACAGACACTTGGAAAGTAGCTGCTACATTTAAGCTACTTTCAAAGTACGCATCACTTCTGATTTTGTAAATTGGTCTTGAGCATATTCTTTTGTCAAAACTAATTCTTTCATGTTTGGATTAGAAGGAACTTCATACATCGCTTCCAAAACAATCGCCTCACAAATAGAACGCAACCCTCTTGCTCCCAAACCAGATTCCATAGCTTTATCAACAATATAATCTAGTGCTTCATCTTCAAAAGTCAAATCTACATTTTCCATTTTGAAGAGTTTTTGATATTGCTTTGTAATGGCATTTCTAGGTTCTGTCAAAATATTTCTCAATGCTTCTTTATCCAATGGATTGAGGTGCGTAATGACAGGCATACGTCCGATAAGCTCAGGAATAAGTCCGAAAGAACGCAAATCTTGTGCGTTGATGTATTGCAACATATTACGCTCATCAATATTTCGTGTTCGTTCTGCATTACTTTCAAAACCCAAAGACTTCGTATTCAAACGTCTAGCGATTTTTTTGTCAATGCCATCAAAAGCTCCTCCACAGATAAATAAAATATTTTCTGTATTTACGGCAATCATTTTTTGGTCTGGGTGCTTACGTCCTCCTTGTGGTGGAACATTTACAACACTTCCTTCCAAAAGTTTTAAAAGTGCTTGTTGAACACCTTCTCCACTTACATCACGAGTAATAGACGGATTATCCGATTTGCGAGCAATTTTATCAATTTCATCAATAAAAACAATTCCACGTTCGGCAGCATACACATCATAATCAGCAGCTTGTAAAAGACGAGTAAGAATTGTTTCTACATCTTCGCCTACATAACCAGCTTCTGTAATAACAGTCGCATCGGCAATACAAAACGGAACTTGTAAGGCTCTAGCAAGAGTTTTGGCAAGTAGCGTTTTTCCTGTTCCAGTCTTACCAACCATCAAAATATTTGATTTTTCGATAACTACTCCATCGTCAATATCTGAATAAATGCCTTGAGCTTGTCCAGAACGCATCAATCTTTTATAGTGATTATAAACAGCTACGGAAAGAATCTTTTTAGCTTTTTCTTGTCCGATAACATATTCATCTAAAAGTTTTCGCATTTCCATGGGTTTAATCAAATTCAATTTGACTTTCCCTTTTTTGCGTGCTAATTCTTCTTGTTGCCAAATTTGTTGTGCCTGTTCGATACATTGATTACAGATTGTTACGCCACCAGGTCCATCAACCATAAGCTGACGAGAACGAGCCGAACCTCCACAAAAATTACATGATTTTTCTTTAGCCATAGTAGTATTCTTGTCTTTATTTCTTATTAGTTTCTATATTACTACAAATATCGTATTTTTTTTGATAACTTTTACATGTTGCTCGTGAGGACACAAGCAACGGTGAAGTTTACCTTTTTACAAATAAACCTACCATTGTTCGTGTCCTCACGAGCGATATAAAACAAAAAAAGTTATTTCCTAAGTGATTTGATATGTGTAAGAACGGCATCAATTTGTTTATCATTCAATACTTTTTCGTAGGGAAGCATATTACCTTTTCCCTTTTTGATTCTCCTTTTAGCTTCTTCATCAGAAAGTGTACTTATTTGAAGATTTTTTGCGCCTGAAAGTCCTGCTGCTCCGTCTGCACCATGACAATTTTCACAATATTGAGTATATAATTGTTTGCCATAAACGCTTGTTTCGGCTTCATTATACACCATATCTTGATTTTGAGGCTTTAAAGACTGTTTTTTCTTTACTTCTGCTAGTCCATAAGCTGCAAAAAGCAATACCACAGAAAGAATAGCCAACACTTTATTTTTCTTCTTAAAACCAATAACAGCCAAAGGAATAGAAGCAAAAACGGCTACAATTTTAATTAAAAATAGCATTTTAAAAGGCTCTGCAAGACTTGTCCACATGACAATTCCTGTAACTAAAAAGAGAACACTCAAAACAACTTCAAAAATTCGTGCAGGTTTACTGGCTCTCATCTTATCTAGTTTTTCTTCACTAAAAAGCAAAAGAGCCAATTTAATGACATAGACAATCAAGAAAAGAAGGACAACTAATTTGTGCGTGTGCAACATTCCTGTATATGCACCTGAAGGGATAGCGTTTAGCATTTGGGTTGGGGTTTATTATTTTTCAAAAAACAGGGTTAAAACCCTGTTCAATTAATAGAAATTTGCCCATAACTAAAGTTATGGGTTTTGTTTGGTCAAAAAACGAATAAAACCCACGAATTTATTCGTGGGAAACTTTACTAATTCCAAACTAAACAGCCACATCATTCTGACGTAAAGCCTCATTCAAAGAAGTTTTCAAGTCTGTATTTTCGCTTCTCTGTCCGATAATCAAAGCACAAGGAACATTATATTTCCCAGCAGGGAATTTTTTGAGATAACTACCCGGAATTACAACCGAACGAGGAGGAACATAACCACGATAAGTAACAGCTTCTTGTTTGGTTACATCAATGATTTTTGAGCTTCCTGTAATGGTTACATTTGCACCCAAAACAGCTTCTTTTCCAACTCGTACACCTTCTACCAAAATACAACGAGAGCCAATAAAAGCACCATCTTCAATAATTACTGGAGCAGCTTGAACAGGTTCTAAAACGCCACCAATTCCGACACCACCACTCAAATGTACATGTTTTCCTATTTGAGCGCAACTTCCAACGGTGGCCCAAGTATCCACCATTGTTCCACTATCGACATACGCACCAATATTTACATACGAAGGCATCATCACAACATCTTTATTAAGAAAAGCTCCGTATCTAGCAATCGCATGAGGAACAACACGAACCCCAAGGTCTGCATAATTTTTCTTCAATGGAATTTTGTCATGAAACTCAAACGGAGGACATTCGATAGTTTCCATTTTGCGAAGAGGAAAATACAGAATAACAGCTTTTTTTATCCATTCATGAACTGTCCATTCTGATATAGCTTGTCCATCGTGGAAATCTGTTGATTCGGTATTGGGATTCAAATTTGGTTCTGCTACTCTCAAAACTCCTTTATCTAAATCTTCAATCGTTTGAAAGACAGCTTCTTGTACGACTGTGTTTTGTAATAAAGTACGGTCTTGCCAAGCTGCTTCTATTAATTTTATGCGCTCGTTCATGACTTTTATGGGAAATGTTATTTTTTTTAGCGATTTATTTTAATTTCTATTCTTAACAGATAGTTGTAACATTTGTTTTTGATGCTATTTTTTGATTCTGCTAATTTAACAAATGTACAAAGCAATAAAAAAACAGACAATTTTTTGTGTTGTCTGTTTTGGTTTTTTATGTTTTTCTAGTCGTTGGTGAGGACACCAACAACGGCAAGATTTTTCAATTTACTATTTTCACAAATACATAAAAAATAAGTCTTTTACCTACAAATTAAAAATATCAAAAACCAAGGAAAAAAAAGGAAATAAAATTCCCAAAAACAGAAAAAATATTGCAACCTGTTAATAAACTGACAGCCAGTAATTTAAATTCGTAATTATTCCTACGAAAAAATATCATTCTCAAATAACTTCAAAATAAAAAAAGCAACCTTTTTAAAGTTGCTTTTATGAAAATTGCTTTTCTTTTATAGTTTATATAATTAGGGAGCTAACCTTTTTGAAACTCTACAAATATTAGCCGAACCACTTCTTTCGTATTGTATTTCGTCCATTATTTTTTTGACTAGAATAAGTCCGATTCCTCCACTTCTTTTCTCTGCAATAATTTCTTGCATATCTGGTTCTTTGTAAGAGAGCAAATCAAAACTTGGTGCGCTTTCGTCTTTTATCTCAAATACAAACTGATTATCCTTTCTGCTTACACTTACTTCTATATCTTCCTTAGGATTACACTTATGGGAATGAATAATCAGGTTGGCACAAAGTTCATCTACTGCCAAAACCATCAGATTTATATCTATTGGCGAAATTGCATGCTGTTTGAGTGCACCTTCCACAAAGTTACGAACTCTGCTAAGGTTGTTTTTCAAACAAGAAATTCGAATGCTATGAATCATTTATTATTTATTTGGCTGGTGAGTAATAGCTAATCACTTAGCTTTTTACTTCGCTCTATTTTTTGCTTCATCTTTTGTTTTTGTAATTGGAATAATTTCATCTAAACCTAAGATTCTAAAAACTTTTAGTACTTTGTCATTCATTCCATACAACACCAAACTAATATTTCTAGCTTCACATTCTTGCAAATGAGAAGTAAAAACACCAATTCCTGGCGATGAAATGTAATCTAGTTTATTGCAATCTACCAAAATTGGATTACGATTTTCTCCAATGGCTTTGGCAAGCACTTTGTCCAGTTTGATAGAAGAAGAGGCATCTAAATCTCCATCAATGCTGATAATATAATTTTTTTCCTCTTCAGTAAATTTGACTTCCATTATATCTTACGAAAAATAATTGCAATAGGTTTGCTACAAGTAATAAATAATAATAAATAAGAGCAACTATGGTATAGTTAAAGCAATTTTTCTAAATTTTGCTTTAATTTGAATCAGATTATCTAATTCATTCGCTATTATTTGAATTGACAAATTTACTATTCTTACTGAGAGTTTTCAAGTTTTTTTGAAAATAAATACTAAAGATGCTTTTTATCAGATTATTAACAAGAATAAATCTATACTTATCTCGCTTCTTAGTATTCTTTGTCCCCCATTATTACCACTCATTTTTATTTTGAATAAATGTCTTACCATTCTCATCAATTAAATTTGGATTCTCATTCTCATATTATTGGAAGAACTGACCCAATTACTGGCGATACAATAAAAGAACATGATAAAGTTGTATTTTGTTTGGCCTGTCAGTCTTGCTTTTTAGAGGAAAGTTGGAATTATATGAATAACAGACATTGTCAGCAAACCGACACCTTATTTTTTGCGCCTTATATTCCCTCCAAACTTGTAGCAAAAAGAAAAAAAGACCAAAATTCAGAGCCTTTAGTAAGCAAAAACACAATAAGTATTCTTTTGATTTTATTTTTTTATGGAATATATGGTAGCTCAATCTATCTTTTACTAGAAGATTTACTTCTCTTTAGAGATAGAATTTTGTTCTCTGTTATGATTGGAGCTTTTCCTGCTGTTCTTTCTGTAATGGGTCTTACAAGTGAAAAATTTACAACCTTTCTAGGAATAACAAAACCAAAAAAAACAGATATTCATATTCTTGAGGAAGGTTTCCAGCTAGATGATATTCTTTTCGCTTGGTCTGAAATAGAAAAAATAGAGTATAGAAGAACAATAAAAGAAAGAAATAATCTTTCTTCTCCACAAATTAAAATCTTTCTTCAAAATGGAAATACTATTCAAGAGAAATTTGAAACTAAAAATTCAGAACATCAAAAATCTTTTTTACTCGCCTTAGCGTGGGCTTCTGAACATACAAAAGTAGAATTTTATACCCAAAGTCAGCAAGAATATGCACTTTTGGTAAGCGTAGAAAAAAATTATGAAAACATGAAGTTAAGAAGTA
The DNA here is from genome assembly GCA_002784125.1 of Flexibacter sp. CG_4_10_14_3_um_filter_32_15. Lineage (GTDB taxonomy): Bacteria > Bacteroidota > Bacteroidia > Cytophagales > Bernardetiaceae > Bernardetia. The sequence goes on along the minus strand of PFKD01000234.1, from coordinate 9,863 downwards.
AAAATAGGGAATAGGAATTAGGGAATAGGAATTAGGGAATAGGGAATAGGGAATAGGGAATAGGAAATAGGAAATAGGAAATAGGAAATAGGAAATAGGAAATAGGAAAAATTCTTCCTTACAATCAAATGTTTTGAATTTTATTGAAACTTCTCTGTGTCTTCCATGAATACAAAAAAGTAATTCGTAATTTAATATTTTTATTTGGAATTAATCTAAATAAATTTTACTTTTGTAAGACATTATAAATTCCTTTACCTCAACTCTTTATCATAGAATCATGCAAACTACATTTCCTGCATTTCCTTCGATTATTGGTTCTCAGACAAATTCTTTTTCTACTAACGTGAATGTTGAAGACGAATCATTTTGTCAGTCGTTTAGCTGTTGTAAAAAAGATAAATGTTGTAAAAAGTATAAGAAAAAAGGAACACATTGCAAAAAATGTCCGAAAATATAGAATTAGTGATTAGTGATTAGTGATTAGTGAGAATTACTTTTTGAAATAATTGTTTTAAATAAAGTCAGTACCGAAGGTCAGAACAACACAATTAAAATATTTTTAATTTTTAATTCGTAATTGTTCGTAAAGTATTGGTATTTTACAGATAGAAAGTTTAAATTTGCATAATAAGTCAAAAGTATTTATTTTTAGTGGAAAATAGAATTGTGCCTTATAATTGTGCTATAATTATGCTTTGAGAGCAATTCACAAAACTATTTTTTTATCTACGAGTTATGTTAGCAATGAGTTACATTTTATACGTTTTATAAGTCAGACTATTATTTCAAAACTCAATTTTTATATTCAAATTATTCATTAAATAAGGAGGTTACAATCGCAAAAACATATAGAAGAGGTGGCAGACGACCTATCAGAAGAGAGGAAGACCCTCATCGTATAAATCGTCGTATCAGAGCAAAAGAAATTCGTATCGTAGGCGACGATGTCGAAAATGGCATTTATTCTACTGCCGATGCTTTAGAAATCGCTCAAAAACTGGGGCTTGATTTAGTAGAAATAGCACCCAACGGTACACCACCTGTTTGTAAAATTATCGATTATTCGAAATTTAAGTACGAACAGAAAAAGAAACAGAAAGAACTTAAAGCCAATGCTCATAAAGTAGTGGTAAAAGAAATTCGTTTTGGCCCTAATACCAACGAACACGATCTAGACTTCAAAACAAAACACGCTCAGAAGTTCCTTGAAGAAGGAAATAAAGTAAAAGCCTATGTTCAGTTTGCAGGACGAACGATTGTCTTTAAAGATAGAGGAAGAGAAATCTTAGACCGTTTCGCAGAAGCAGTCGAAGAATACGGAAAACCAGAGGGATACCCAAAAATGGAAGGAAAACGTATGATTATTATGTTTACTCCAAAAACAATTCCTACTAAGAAGAAGTCTGCAAAAGATGATTCTTCTAAAGATGAAAAATCAAAATCTAACAAATCTTCAAAAGATTCTAAAGATTCTAAAGATGAATCTGAAAAAGCTGCTAAAGACGAAAAAACTCCTACAGCTAAAAAACCTTCTCCTAAAAAAGCAAAAAGCAAGGAAGAAGAATAAATAGGAATTGATATAATTGACATTTTATATTTTTATATACAAGGAAGGAAGGTAGCTAAATTAATTTTTAGCTACCTTTTTTTATGGTGTCTGTCCAAAATACATCTAAAAAACATGGAAATAATTTAGAAAGTAATCTAAAAAATGCTACCTTTGTAGGCTCAAATGGAGTACGCTGTATAGAATGAATTAGATTTATGTAATTGTCAAGGATTATTTTATCTTTTTGATTTTGTATAAGTCGCTCAATTTGATTTAAGTTGCTTTTTTTAATTCAATAAAACAGTGCAATTATGCCTAAGATGAAAACCAACTCAGGCGCAAAAAAACGTTTCAAACTTACTGGTACAGGTAAAATAAAGCGCAAACACGCATTTATGAACCACATTCTTACCAAGAAGTCGCACAAACGTAAAAAGCGTCTTGCTCAATTTGCTATCGTTCATTCAACTGACGAAAAGCGTATCAAAAAATTGCTTATCAATATGAAATAATAATAAATCGCAATTACAACCTGCTAAAGCAGCGAAGCTAATTAAAAACTACGAATTACGAGCTTTATGTTCTGATAATCAGTAGCTTATAATTTTCAAATTGTTAATTTATTTAATTTCTATTTCTAAGCAAATCGTTTTTTCATTTTTCTTTAAGTAGACCTAACTAACTAAAGAATAGAAAAACATCGCATGCAGCAACCTGTATGCAAACTTTTTAATTTTAGGTTTCTTTTACCAGAGAATAGGCTCTTGAAATATAGATGCAAGTATAAAAAGTTTTTATCTTTTGTCGCCTCCTCTCAAAAATTGTTATAATTATGCCTCGTTCGGTAAACCATGTCGCTTCACGAGCTCGTCGTAAGCGAGTAATGCAACACGCCAAAGGATTCTTTGGTCGTCGTAAAAATGTTTGGACAGTAGCAAAAAATGCTGTCGAAAAGAGTTTTGAATATGCCTATGTTGGTCGTAAACTCAAAAAACGTGATTTCCGTAGTATCTGGATTCAACGTATCAATGCAGGTGCACGTCAGCACGGAATGTCTTACTCTCAATTTATGGGCAAAATTCACAAAGCAGGAATTACATTAAACCGTAAAGTTCTTGCTGATTTGGCTATGAACCACCCTGAAGCATTTAAGTCCATTGTAGAAAAAGTAAAATAGATACTATCTGTTTTCTAAAGCTATAATTTCTTATATAAGTTTTAAAAATCCTCTTTTCTATGATTTAGTTCTAGCAAAAGAGGATTTTTTTGTAATATGTATCAAAAAAATAGTTTCAAATTCATAAAATTATAGCAAAATTATTTTTAGTTCTAAAGAGTTTTTTTATCTTTCGTACTTGCTTTAATTTTTATACAACATTCTCAATACATTTTTTAATACCCTAATTTTACTGGTTATAATTACAGGTTGCTTATTTTGATTTATTCTATTTTTTAGTTTTTCAAATTCGTAACTCGTACTTTTTAATTCGTAATTGACTCAACCAACTAAGTGGAAATCGTTTTAACTATTTCAAACTACTTTTCAGACTTTTTCTCAAACCTAGATTGGGCGCAAATCAAGGTCTTGTTGGTGTATCTATCTATTCCTATTTCAAGTGGTATTATCGGCTGGGCTACTAACTGGATGGCTCTCTTAATGACTTTTTACCCTCTTGAATATATAGGAATTAAGCCTTTTGGTTGGCAGGGAATTATTCCATCCAAAGCTCAAAAAATGGCTACCAAATCAGTAGAAATGCTCACTTCGAAACTCTTACGCATTGAAGAACGTTTTGAGCAGCTTGATCCTACCATTGTGGCAAGACAATTACAACCCGAGTTAGAAACATTAAGCGTCAAGATTATTAACGAAGCTATGGAGGCACAAGCAGGTGTAATTTGGAAAAATACGCCTATTCCTATCAAAAAACAGATTTATCAACGTGCAAAAGATGAAATTCCGAATGCCGTAGTAGATATTATGAGCGAAGTAAACGGACAAATTGATGGGCTTTTAGACCTCAAACGTATTGCGATTGAAGCTCTCATGGAAGACAAACAACTTGTCAATGAAATATTTTTGCGCTGTGGTGATAAAGAATTTAAGTTTATAGAAGTATCTGGTTTTTGGTTTGGTGGACTTTTTGGTTTGGCACAAATGGTTCTTTCTTATAATTTTCCTTCTGGTTCGTGGTATATTTTACCAGGTTGTGGTCTGATAGTAGGTTACTTGACAAATGTTTTGGCACTAAAACTCATTTTCGAACCTTTAGAACCTATCAATATTTTGGGAATTTATAAATTCCATGGATTATTTTTAAAAAGGCAAAAAGAAGTAGCTAGAGAATATGCAAAAGTAATCACAGAAAAAATATTACCTACCGAAGCCATGACAGAATATTTAGTAAGAGGGCCCGCATCGGATAGGCTTGCTGCCATTATTAATAAAGAAGTCAGTAATTTGGTGGATGATGTGGTGGAAGATATGGCTGGGGCATCTCGTCCTATTTTTACGCTTGTGGCAGGAAAGCGAATGGATATTGCCAAAAATATTCTTATGTTTCATTTTATGAGAGAACTTCCTATTGTAGTCAAACAAACAGAAGAATATGCAGAAAAGGCTCTTAATTTGGAAAACACGCTTGCCGAACGAATGGGTAATCTTTCTTATAGAGAGTTTGAACAATTTTTGCGCCCTGTTTTTCAAGAAGATGAATGGATTTTGATTTTAGTAGGTGCAGTTTTAGGAATGTTTGCAGGAATATTACAATTCGTAGTAATGTGGTATTTTGGTTTAGCTTAAAATCATTCAACAAAGTACATAAATTACGCTAGTAATTATTTACTAAAATCCTCTTTTTTGCTTGTTTTTAAGGAAATACTCCGTTAAAATAAAATTAACACAAAAAAAACGCATTTTTTTTGTTCTAATTGCAACCTTTTTGCTGTTTTTTGGGTCATGATAAGAAAGGGAATTTAATATAACTTTACTTAGTTTAGAATTTGAAATCTTTAACTAACACATACTTTTTTTCGCTTTGATTATTATCCACTCATTTACCTCAAAATTGTATTATCATGAAAGCCCACAGTATTCCATTTATCTTGATGATTATCTTGATGCTTGGAGCAGGAATTACAGCCTGTCAAAAAATTAGTCCAAAAGAAAAAACTCCTCAAGGAAGTCTATTCGTTCGTACTGCAACTATTCAGATTTTTGATGAAAATAATTCAGAACAAAAAGACAAATTGTGTGGCTATAAAGTAGCTTTTTTATTAAAAGATGGAACATATATTCTTCCCACTAACTTAAATACTTTTTTGAAAAAACCTTCTCATAATCAAATTATAAATATTACCTATCGTTCGGAAGATAGCAAAATTACAGATTGTACAGAAGCAAAAAGTGTTTATTTGAGTCACGTAGATATTCCTTCCCTTTCAGATTTAGATTGAAATCTATTCCAAAAAATATTCATAAAAAAAGCCTAGAATGATAAAAAATTATTCTAGGCTTTCTTTGTTTCTATCTTTAGAAAAATATATCACATAAAAAAATCACTTCCTTATTTTCAAAAGAAGTGATTCAGATTAGTCTTTTTTACTTTGCAGAAAAAATTATTTTTAATTATTTATTACTTCAATCGCCATAATTTTGATAGGATTCTTTTCGCCTACATACGCCATACAAATAACTGCGTCGTCATAACGCTTATCTTTTTGAGCATATTGAAAATAAACTTTCAAATTCATTTTATCTTTTATTTCTATTTTTTCTATCTCAGCCTTTGCATTTTCATCTAAAGAATAAGGCTGTAAATAGACCTCTGAGCCATCATTAAACCAAAGATTATCCCAAAGACCTGTTCCACAAATTACTTGCTCTACGGTTATTTCAGCTACATTGATAACTTCAGATTCTATAACTTCACAAGTAGGAGGCTCAGCACACCATTCTTCACCTTCACATTGAAAAGCCGAAAAGGCAAGTAAAACGCCTAAAGCAAAGACATAAAAAGGAAAGCTGATAGAAAAGGCTCTTTTAGCAGAACCGATAATTTCTTGTTTTGATTTTAAATTGAATTTTGACATAATTTGTAAAAGTTAAATTGTAATAGAATTTTTTGAGTAATTTTTTCTTGTTGGAAGTGTTACTTTCTTTACGCAATTACTCTTCGATTTGTGGCAAAGATTATCTATTTTTTTTTGATTTAACTTTCTTCTCTATTACTTGTCTTTTCTCTATTACTTGTCTTCTTAATTCAAAAATCCTATAAATAAGAAAAGGCAACCACAAATGTGATTACCTTTAATTTACTCTATATCCCCTTTACAGATATAAAACTTAATCTTCCTTCTTACGGAAGAAGGAAGCCATTTGTTGCAAAAGGTTTATTTTTTAACATTTCAATTGGTAAAAATTGAAATACAAAAAACAAGAATTCGATTACAAACAAGTAGCTATCCTATTTAAAATCGTTTATTTTTATCACTATTTAGCGATAAAACATAAATCATCTTAGACTTTTGATACTTTTGATACTTTTGATACTTTTGCTTAAACTTTAGCAAAACCTTTAGAGTTACGTTTTCTTTCTCCTTCGTTCAAATAAATTTTACGGATACGAAGAGATTCAGGAGTAAGTTCTACATACTCGTCAGCTTGAATATATTCTAATGCTTCTTCTAAAGAGAATTTTACAGGAGGAGCAATTTTGTTCTTACTATCCGTACCCGAAGAACGCATGTTTGTTAATTGCTTTGTTTTTGTGATATTCACAACAAGGTCAGTACCACGAGTATGCTCACCAACAACTTGACCTTCATAAATTGCTTCATTCTGATCAACAAAGAAAATACCTTTATCTTGTAATTTGTTTATACTATAAGGAATTGCATTTCCAAGTTCCATAGAAATAAGTGAACCACTCTGACGACCTTTGATTTCTCCTTTGAAAGGCTCAAATGCTTTGAAACGGTGGTACATAATTGCCTCTCCTGCTGTTGCTGTAAGAAGTTGATTACGAAGACCAATAATTCCACGAGAAGGCATTTCAAATTTCAAGATAGTACGATCATTTTTTGGATTCATTTCCAAAAGATCTCCTTTTCTTTGCGTAACAAGTTCGATCGCTTTTCCAGAAAGATTATCAGGAATATCAATCGTTAATTCTTCAATCGGCTCACATTTTTTACCATCAATTTCTTTAATAATTACTTGAGGCTGACCTACTTGAAGCTCATATCCTTCACGACGCATCGTTTCTATCAAAACTGATAAGTGAAGAACACCACGACCAAATACATTGAATGAATCTGCTGATTCGGTTGGCTCAACACGAAGAGCAAGATTTTTTTCTAATTCTTTTTCCAAACGCTCTCTAATGTGGCGAGAAGTTACAAATTTACCTTCTTTACCATAGAAAGGAGAATTATTGATAGTAAACACCATTGACATTGTAGGCTCGTCAATAGAAATTGGAGCTAATGCTTCTGGTTCATCTCTATCTGCTACTGTATCGCCAATTTCAAAACCTTCTAACCCTACAATCGCACAAATATCTCCAGCTTGAATTTCTTCTACTTTAAGTTTTCCTAAGCCTTCAAAAACATAAAGTTCTTTGATTTTATTTTTTACAATAGTTCCATCACGTTTTACTAATGAAACTGTCTGCCCTGTAACAAGTTTTCCACGAACCAAACGACCAACGGCAATACGACCGATGTACGTAGAATAATCTAATGAAGTGATTTGAAGTTGAGTAGTTCCTTCTTCAATTTCTGGAGCAGGAATCGTTTCGATAATAGCATCCAAAAGTGGAACAATACTATCTGTTGGTTGTTCCCAATCTGTACTCATCCAATTATTTTTGGCAGAACCAAAGATAGTAGGGAAATCTAATTGGTCTTCTGATGCACCTAAAGAGAACATCAAATCAAATACTTGATCTTGAACTTCGTTTGGCTTACAGTTTAGTTTATCTACTTTATTTACAACTACAATAGGTTTCAAACCTAAGTTGATTGCTTTTTGAAGTACAAAACGAGTTTGAGGCATAGCACCTTCAAAGGCATCTACTAATAAAAGTACACCATCAGCCATGTTTAGAACACGCTCTACTTCACCACCAAAATCGGCGTGACCCGGTGTGTCAATAATATTAATTTTTGTTCCTTTGTAGTCAATAGAAACATTTTTTGCTAAGATTGTAATTCCACGTTCACGCTCAATGTCATTGTTGTCCATGATAAGTTCGCCTGGGCGTTCGTGTTCTTTAAACAAATTTCCAGTAACGAGCATTTTGTCGACAAGAGTAGTTTTGCCGTGGTCGACGTGAGCAATAATAGCGATATTTCTGATAGACTGCATAAGGTAGTAAAAACTAATGTAAAAGGCTTGAGAGTATTTTTATAATTATTTAACAAATTTTAAATCAAATTTCTGAAAAAACTAAAAATGCTTAATTCGCTATTTTTATTTATTCTATTGATTTATAGTGAGTTATGAATTGTTTTTTTTCTTAGTGGTGCAAAATTAAGTAATTTATTTGACAAAACAACAATTTTGACTATTAATAATTGATTACCAATCTGATTTTAAAGTGTCTTTAAACAAAATTAAAAGTTTGATTTTGTTACCTTTTACTTCTTAGCTAGTTATTTTTATTTGTTTTACTTTTAATTTAATTGGTGTTTTTATGATTTTATAGCATTTTATTAGGTCAAAAAGTCATTTGACTTTTTTCAAAAAATCAGAAAAAGTATAAATACCAACGACAAAAAACAGCGAATAAATAAAGAAAAGAAGAAAACCTAAATTGAGAGATACAAAATTCATTTTCAAATCAACTTATAAACTATTTTCAAGAAATTTTGAATTATTTTCAAAAAAAATGAGTTGAGTATTTCTGACAAATAAACAAGATTTTTAGTTTTGTTAGTATTTGATAATCAATAATTTAACATTCAAAAATTATTAGAAGATAGGATTACAACTACTTTTCAGAGTAGTAGGGAATGAAAAAAGGTGATACTTTTTTAGAGAAAATTAAAATTCTATTTGCAGATATAAAAAAAAAGCGTACCTTTGCATCGCATTAAGGGAAAACAAACACACAAAAACGATTTGATAATCTCTTAAAAAGCAACTAAAATTAGGATTGTTGAAAGAACAATTTTGAAATAAATGCTCCGTTCGTCTAGCGGTTAGGACGCCAGGTTTTCATCCTGGTAGCAGGGGTTCGATTCCCCTACGGAGTACAAACTAACTAATTTAAAAGTAAGATTTTAAAAGTTAGAATTTAAAAGTTAGAATTTAAAAGTTAGAATTTTGGTGCGCATCTCAAAATGTCGTTTTTAGTAAGGAAAAGGTAAGCCTTTTCCTAAACAAGCTGTTTTTATCAACAAAAAATACCTGTATAGAACGAAAAGGCAAGCCATTTCCCTACAACTATAAAATTAATAAAGCGACATCTTGAGATGCACCCAAATTTTGAGATACAGTTTTGAAATAAAATTTTATCACAAAATAAGAATTAAGTTAAAGTAGAAATTTTAGAGTGAAAAATGCTCCGTTCGTCTAGCGGTTAGGACGCCAGGTTTTCATCCTGGTAGCAGGGGTTCGATTCCCCTACGGAGTACAAAAAGCCAATTCAATATTTGAATTGGCTTTTTTTTGTGTTTTTTTTTATTTTGTTACTTATAGTCTTTGTCTTATAGTCCACAAACTACCATTTTTGTACTATGGAAATACAATCTAAAATAGGAAATCGTATAAAAGAACTTAGAGAAGTAAAAAGCATCTCTCAAAAGAATTTGGCGTATGATTCTGATTTAGATAGAAGTTATATCGCAAGTGTAGAAAGTGGTAAAAGGAATATTTCTATCAAGAATATTGAAAAAATTGCTATTGCACTAGGTGTTTCTTTAAAAATTTTCTTTGAAAATGAATTATTTGAATAAAAATATACTTTTAGTGTGATAGAAATAGAACGGCCAGTTTTAAACTTCAAGAATTTAATAGAAAATGCAATTCTAAAAGGAGGAAATAAAGCAAAAACGGCAATAATCCGTTCTTCTTTACCTATCTTGAATGTTCATGAAGCTGTCAAAACGCAACTCATACAGAATGGGATAAATGCTAATTTAATTCATCCTCCTTTGGATAAACAAACTCCAGAATTAAAACTGGCAGGTTTTCTCAAACAAAAAGACCAAGATAAGTAGTTGGACAAAATAAAAACGACTTGAACTTATTGGTAAATGATTTTTATGATCTATATGATGAATGAAGATAAATACAAAGAAAATT
>PFKD01000227.1 GCA_002784125.1 Flexibacter sp. CG_4_10_14_3_um_filter_32_15 | reverse complement strand
TGAATTTTAACTCCTTATTCGCATATTTAATTATCTTCTTCTAAAAAGTTGTATTTTTTCTGAATAATAACACTTTCACTATATGGGTAAGGTGCTGCCATCATGTTGTTTTCTCGTTTTGTTTGGATAAGTTTATTTACTTCTTGCAAGCCATATTTAAGTTCGCTAACCCAAAACTCTGGATTGGGTTGTGAGGTTTCCAAATCAATAACTGCACCCGAGTCAGGCAATGCCCAAATACTAATAGTGCTGTAATATTTATCAACACCTACTAAAGGAACTCTAGTGGTATCACTCCAAATAGCCTCCAAAACCGAACTATGAACTTGTATCCATTCGCCATTACGAGCTGGTTTGATAGAAATTTTATAGCGATAGGTAGTATCATTTATCATAGAATCTGAAACTAAAGAAAGCAAAGGCGCTTCAAAGCTGAACGAAGAATCCAATTCTATGATTTTACTATCTTGTAAGAAGTTCCAATTTCCACTTAGGTTTTTTGTTCTTCTTGGAAAAAGACCTTTTGGAATAGAATCAAATGCTGCCGAATCACTCAAAAACTGTTTTGTAAATTCATCGCTTTCTTCATCGTAAGAAATCCACGTTTGTTTGTTATCATCCAGATTATAGAGATAAAAAATACTGTTTGGTTTTGGTTTTTCTTGTGTAAAATTAGCTTCTAAAGCTCCCCAAAATAAAATTCCTATTCCAATCATCATCAAAAATAAAGAAAGCGACCAACGCCAACTTTGAGTAAGAAGCTGCATTAGAGGAACTAAAAGCCCTCCCAAAAGTGCAATCAAAAGAGCCATTATGGCAAAACCATACAAAACAAAACTTCCTAAATTTATAGCTTCAAGAGCTTCTGGCACAATAGCCAAAACAGGAAAGAAAATATAAATAGTCGGAACAGAAAGAACTAATAAAAGAATTGTATCAAATGGATTGAGGTATTTAGGATTATTGCGAAGTAACAAATAAAGCCAAGCCACAAGCATAGACAGAGTAGGAATAATGAAAAGATAAGAAGCAGGACGCAAATCCATTCCTATCCAATTTTGTCCAAAAACAGTCAAAGCACTCAGACCAATCCAAAAAGGCAACACTCCCAAAAGCACAGAAGCAGGTTTTTTACTTCTAAAAAATAGTGAATAAGCAAGCAAAGAAAAACCAACAAAAATAAGAGCAAATGCAATTTGATACCAAAAACCAAAATAAGTAGTGCCATAAGGCATCCAAGAATAAGCAGAATGTGTCATCAAAATTCCTTTCCAAAGAAGTGTTGCTAGTCCTCCAATGGTAAGAACAATAAGCAAATAGCCAAACAAACTACCAAAGACAAGTTTCCAAGACCAATAACGCAAACCAGACAAGAAAAGCAGAGCAAAGAAGATAAGCATTCCATAAATTGTCCATTGCAAGTACTCATCATTAATATCTAAAGTCAAAATATTTCCATCTAAGATTTTTCCAATCATGAGATTAGGAGTTGCTAAAAAGATAATATTCTCTTCTGATGTAATAGACGTTTTGAGATTTTCTAAATTACCAAAATGACGAATCAAGGCAAGCATATAATTGCCATGTTGTTGAAGCGAGCGTTTGTCTAAGTTTTCAGGTGTATCTAATGGAGTGTGGTAATGTGTGTGTTTGCCTATAAATGCAAAATTTAGAAAAGGAACATCACTTGCATCAAAAACACTTGCATCAGTTCCATTAGGCATATTTTGATAGACAAGATTTGCTACTGAAGTTCCAAAAGCTCTTAACTTCCCAGTCTTTTGCGCTTCTTTGAAGGCAGTTTGAGTTTGGCGAAGAAGGTTTTGATTTTTACCTGAAGTTTCGAAAAGTATGGACATTCCACCTGCGCCTCGTGCTTCAAAATTAAAAGCAACACCAATTTCTTTTGCCCAAGGATGTTGTTCCATAAATGCCTGCGCTCCCAAAAGGTTTATTTCTTCGCCATCCGAAAAGAGAAAAATTATATCATTTTCAAAAGGCTCATTCGTTACTTTCGTTTTGAGCATATCTAGTATTTCCAAAATTGCTCCTACGGCAGCCCCGTCATCAGCTGCTCCTGCTGCATTGCTGCGTGAATCGTAATGACAGGCTATTAAAATCGTATTTTTAGAATTGGCTACATCAGTTATATTCAAAGTAGAATCTACTGAAACAGAATCTGTAGAATTTATAGCGTTTATTAAGACTGAATCTGATAAAATCGGATTTAAGGGTGAGTTTTTACCTTTTACTCGTACTAAAATATTCTCTAAAAAAGCTATTTGTGGCACTTTTCCATCATTGACAAAACTCGTCGACTGCACCTCTGTTTGATAACCCATTGCTCTAGCCTGTGAAACAATATAATTACGAACACTATCATGGGCTGCCGAACCTGTTGGGTGTGGCGTTTTGGCTATTTTTTGTATATAAGTAAAAGCCCTATCAGCAGAAAAATTTACATCTGTATTCTGTGGTGCTACAGGAGTAATCTGAGCAACTGAAAGAATAAAAACAATTATCAAGACACAAAAAGTAATAAAAGTAGAAACCGATTTCATAAATGATTAAAAAATGAAAAACAAAGAATTTGGAATAATTTCGTAAGCTAAATGTATTCATTTTTTACAAGGATTAAAAATTATTATTCGCATTTAATTTTTGTATCTTTACTAATGAAGTTTATAATTACGTATAACCAATAAAAAAATAGAATAAGATTATGGCTATTTACAATCCAAAAACAGATTTAGTATTCAAAAAATTGTTTGGTACAGAAGAGAATAAAGATTTATTAATGTCTTTGATTAATTCTATTTTGCCTGCTCATCAACAGATTGTAAAACTGACTTTAAAAAATCCGTATAATGTTTCGGATTATGCAGAAGGTAAATTATCTATTTTAGACATAAAAGCAGAAGATGAAAAAGGCATTAAATACGATATAGAAATGCAAATAAGAGGCGATGCTTTTTATGGAAGAAGAATACTGTATTATTGGGCAAAAATGTTTGGTACGCAGTTGGATTATGTAGACAAAGAAGACCAAAAAGAAGGTAATAGCGAATTTAGTTATTCCGAACTCAAAAAATGTATCGTAATTAGTTTGATGGATTTTAACTTTTTCAAAGATGAAAGATACCAACGTTTTTTTATGTTGAAAGATGCTGAAACAAATGAAACAACAAAGTATTTGGATTATTTGGATTTGTATTTTATAGAACTCAAAAAGTTTAAAGGCGATTTGAAAGTTATTCAAACGACATTAGAAAGATGGATTACGTTCCTAAATAGAGCCAATTATTACAAAGATGATAATCTTCCCGACAAACTTGCAGAAGTAAAGGAAATAAAAAAAGCAAGTAAAACACTAACTACTATGTATTTTACTGAAAAAGAACGTATGTTTTATGAAGGACAACAAAAACTATATTTAGATAATCAATCTATATTAAAATCAGAAAAAGAAAAGGCTTTGAAATTAGGAATCAAACAAGGTATAGAAGAGGGAATAAAGGAGGGAATAAAGGAGGGAATAAAGGAGGGAATAAAGGAGGGAATAAAGGAGGGTAAAAAAGTAGGCGTAAAAGAAGGTAAAATTGAAGTAGCCAAAAATCTAAAAAAATTAGGTATTCCTACCGATAGCATCATAGAAGCAACAGGACTTAGTAAAGATGAAATAGAAAAGTTATAAGTTTATTATTTTATTTCTTCATAATCAAAAGACTTTAATTCTTGTCCTTCTTTGGGTAGTGTTCTGTATTTTTTGGTTATCGTTTTTGGGTTTCTGCCTAATAGTTTGGTAGTCATTTCGAATTCAAAATCTTTGATTTCCTTTACATAACCATACTCTGCGACTTCTGAATAAGTAAAATATCCGACTGTATAGTTATTGAAACTATCAAAACAGACTCCGACTTTATTTCCTTCAATTATTTTGAATTTAATTTTAGGAAAACCACCACATTGTTCACCAAAATAATTTTTTTCATATTCCCATTCCATTCTGAAAATTTGCAAAAGAATATTTTTATACAAGTTTTCACTTAAATCAGAGTTTAAATAGTTTTTTCATTAGTAATTATATCTTTAATTTGTCTTATGTACATTCTTTCACGATCAACATTTAACTTAGGAAGGAATAGTTTAATATCGTCAAATGAGAGTTTGTTATAACGTTTAAATAATTCAACATTCTGTTTTGAAGTCTTCAAATTATTGAGTATTTCTATATCTTTACTATTTATATGAATAGCTTTTGCTACATTATTTCTTTCCCACCAAATGTATCATAAATTTTGAAACTCTTGATGCAACTCATCTATTTTATTAGAAGATTCTATAATCGTTTCTACTTCTTGCTTATCTGAATTTTGATAAATATAAAATGCAGAAAAAGCCACTCCAATCCATAAAAAAGCAGAAGTAAAATAAAGAATCGTTTTATTTTTCATATTGCATTCCCTCCTTTCCATATTTTATGAATGTTTTTGAGTCATTCTGAAACCTTTTACTATTAAATATTCTCCATTTCAGTTTTAAGTTTTTGATATCAAAATCCTTTATATTGAATTGTATTTATTTGATATTCAATTTACTCAAAAACGAAGAAATTACAAAATAGTATAAAAAAAAATCTATTTTTTTGAGTTGTATGTAATTCTCAAACATACTATTTAAACGTTCTCGTCGCTGCTGCCTTTCTAATTCGGCTCAATGTTTCTTGGCTCATTCCCAAATACGAAGCGACATAACCTAGGGGAATACGGTTGATGAGATTGGGGTAATTTTCTATAAAGTTTTCATAACGAGTTTTTGAATCAATCATTCTCAAGTTGGTTGCTCGTTCTGCCATTTGGATATAATACATTTCGGTCAGTTTTCTTCCGACTACGTTCAAATGGGCGCATCTCAAAATGTCGTTTTTAGTAGGGAAAAGGCTTGCCTTTTCCTAGTCAGTCTTTGATATTTCAACCGAAAATACACAATATGTTTAGGAAAAGGCGTACCTTTTCCCTACTCAATTTCAATATTTGGCTATTTTAACTTTAGAAAAAGTATGTTTTAGAATGTGGATAAACGATAGACTAGGAAGTCTGTCATACAAAAGTTATCCATTATTCAATCTCCATTCTTCTAAAAAAGTACGTGTTTTGCTAGGAAAATAAAGAAAACTAAACGGCAGACGATTACCATGTTTTGCCTTAAATTCTGCCAAAGTACTTCCACGAGGAGGAAAAATACAAACATCATAGTTTCTCTTAAAACTAAGAGCAAACTGTTCGAATTCGTACTGTGTCATTCCTTTGAAGAGTTTGTCTTTTTCTATACTTAGTATTTTCCCTTGAGAATTAGTAACAATATGAAAATAAAAGCGATGATTACTTGCTTTATCTTGCTCGCACAAATCATCATACCATTCTTTACTAAACGTTTCGATGAGGCAAAGTTCTATCTTTTGATAATTTTCGACGATACAATCTCTATCTCTTTCAGGAATAGAGTTTAAAAAGACTTCATTCTCTATTTTGTTTGAGTTGGTATAATATAAGTTGGAAGAAGATAAAATAATACACAAAAAGGGAAATAAAAAGAGTAAGTTTTTATCTTTCATAAAATTAAATAATTGTGTGAATAGGATAAGTAGTCAGACAAAATTATCGTAACAACTTTCCTTTATGGTAAAATCAATTTTGTATTCTTCACTATTGTAATTT
>PFKD01000208.1:352-5943 GCA_002784125.1 Flexibacter sp. CG_4_10_14_3_um_filter_32_15 | reverse complement strand
CATGTTGTCATATTGCATTTATTTAATTCTTGGCTCTTATCTAATATTGGACTGATACTAAATAAGTATCGTGCTTACTAAATTTTATTCTGTAAAAGTCTTGTTTTTTCCATAGCGCAGGGTTTGCAAACCCTGCGCTATGGAAAAAACAAAATAATATTTTGTTAAGAGATGAATTAATCAAGTTTTATTGCTATTAGTCTAAAATCTATTAAGAGCCTAATTCTTATTCCTAATTCTAAAAACTCTCAAAAAAACAGAATAAAAAAACAGCCTAATGACAAAAATTAGGCTGTTTTTGTATAAAAAATAACTTGAAGAATTAAGCTAAATCAAATCTATCTAAGTTCATTACTTTATCCCAAGCTGCGACAAAATCGTGTACAAATTTTTCTTTTGCATCATCACACGCATACACTTCTGCCAAAGCACGAAGTTCTGAATTCGAACCAAAAATCAAATCTACTCGTGTTCCTGTCCATTTTACTTTTCCTGTTCTTCTATCATTTCCTTCAAATGTTTTTTGAGTGTCAGAGGTAGCTTTCCAAGTCATTGTAAAATCAATCAGATTGGTAAAGAAATCATTAGTCAAATGTTCTTTATTCTCTGTAAAAATTCCGTGCGAAGAACCATCAAAATTTGTATTCAAGACACGCATTCCACCTACCAAAACAGTCAGTTCAGGCGCAGTCAAAGTCATTAATTGCGCTTTGTCAATCAATAATTCTTCTTCTGACAACGTATAATCTGCTTTTGAATAATTACGGAAACCATCTGCTTGTGGCTCTAAGAATTTGAAAGAATCTACATCCGTTTGTTCTTGTGAAGCATCTGTACGTCCTGCTGTAAAAGGAACTTTTATATCATGACCTGCATTTTTAGCAGCTTTTTCGATGGCAGCACAACCACCCAAGACAATCAAATCAGCGATAGAAACTTTTTTATTTCCATTGTCAAATCCTTTTTTGATTTCTTCCAAAGCATTCAATACTTTAGCTAATTGTTTTGGATTATTTACTTCCCAATCTTTTTGAGGAGCTAAACGAAGACGACCACCATTTGCGCCTCCACGCTTATCCGAACCACGGAAAGTAGAAGCAGAACCCCAAGCCGTAGAAACTAATTCAGAAATTGATAAACCAGCATTAAGAATTTTTCCTTTTAAAGAATCAATATCTTTTGCATCAATCAAATCATAATCACGAGCAGGAATTGGGTCTTGCCAAATCAATTCTTCTGTCGGAACTTCCTCTCCCAAATAACGAGAAACAGGTCCCATATCACGGTGAGTCAGTTTGTACCAAGCACGAGCAAAAGCATCAGCAAACTCAGCAGGGTTTTCATGGAAATGTCTTGAAATTCTTTCGTAATCTGGGTCAAAGCGCAATGCCAAATCACTCGTAAGCATAAAAGGAGGGTGTTTTTTTGATGAATCATGAGCATCTGGAATTGTACCTTCTCCACCTCCATTTTTCGGTTTCCATTGGTGTGCACCTGCTGGACTTTTGGTAAGTTCCCACTCAAAACCGAACAAATGGTCAAAATAATCATTACTCCATTTTGTTGGCGTTGTTGTCCAAGCTCCTTCCAATCCACTTGTAATGGTATGCGCTCCATTTCCATTTCCAAATGTGTTTTTCCAACCCATTCCTTGCTCTTCGATAGCTGCGCCTGCTGGTTCTGCACCTACATATTTATTTGGGGCTGCTGCGCCGTGCGTTTTTCCGAATGTATGTCCACCTGCAATAAGCGCAACGGTTTCGTAATCATTCATTGCCATTCTTGCAAAAGTTTCACGAATATCTTTTGCTGATGCTAGTGGGTCTGGATTTCCGTTTGGCCCTTCTGGATTTACATAAATAAGTCCCATCTGAACGGCTGCTAATGGATTTTCTAGTTCTCTGTCGCCTGAATAACGTTTATCTTCTAGCCATTCAGATTCAGCACCCCAATAAATATCTTGTTCTGGTTCCCAAACGTCTTCACGTCCACCTGCAAAACCAAATGTTTGTAATCCCATTGACTCTAAGGCGCAGTTTCCTGCCAAAATCATAAGGTCTGCCCAAGAGATTTTTTTACCGTATTTTTTCTTGATTGACCATAATAATAAACGAGCTTTATCAAGATTTGTATTGTCGGGCCAACTGTTGAGAGGTGCAAAACGTTGCGTTCCCGAACCTCCACCACCACGACCGTCAGAAGTACGATATGTACCTGCACTGTGCCAAGCCATGCGAATAAAAAATGGGCCATAATGACCATAATCGGCTGGCCACCAGTCTTGAGAATTTGTTATTAGCTCAACAAGGTCTTTTTTGAGAGCTTTCAAATCAAGACTTTTAAATTCTTTTGCATAATCAAAATCCTTATCCATTGGGTTTGATAAAGCTGAATTCTGACGTAAAATATTTGTTTTGAGCATATTTGGCCACCAATCTAGGTTTGATGTTCCTTGTCCTGCTACGAATTTTGAATCTCCTCCATGTATGAAAGGACATTTACTAGCTTCATTAGTGTCCCAAGCTTTTCCGTTTGTGTTATGTTCCATTTTAATTTTTGAGTGTTTTAAGACTGTGATAAATTTAACTTTCTATTTGTTAATGATTTAAGAAAAGAATTGCATAATTGAAAGAATGATACAGTATTTTTTCTTTTGGTATACTGCAAAGATTACGATTTTTGATTTATCAATCAAACTGATATTTATTATAATCATATAGATAAAATTGATAAATCTATTTTCTAGGCAACTCAAACCATTTGCATAACAATCTGTTAGCTCAAAAAACACAGGAAAATATAAGATTAATTTTAAAAGTAAATGTAATAGAACAGAAAATGCAAACTCTGACACAAATAGACTGGGACAATTATAGACTTCAAGGCGATAAAATTGCCGATGAAATAGTAGCAAAAACGCAAGAGTTAAATCAATGGGAACACCTTAGAAAAGTAATTACGATTCAATGGGGAGACAATCAAAGTTTGCCTACTGATTTGCCTGATTTTATACGAAATTATTTTACAGAAAATGCTGTTTTGCCTCCTAACTCTGACTCAAAAAAGATAGCAAAAGGGCAAGAGTTTTTTCAAAAAAATGCAGAAGATTGTTTGAGCCTTTTGGGTACAATGTCTTTGCCGTATTGTTATGCAGCAGCCGATGGAGCGCAAGTATTGTATTTTTCGGAACGTATGCGAAATGATGCTCAAAAACGACTTTTAGAAACGGCTCGTTTTGTTTTTGAAGTCAATCAAAAAGATAGTTTGAAAGAGGAAGGACTTGCTTTTATTACCATTTTGAAGGTAAGGTTATTACACGCTACGATTCGTTTTCACGTCAAAAATCATAAAGATTGGAATATGAAATGGGGTTTGCCTATCAATCAAGAGGATTTGATGGGAACAAATATTGCTTTTTCGTCTATTATTTTGCGTGGACTTCGAAAATTAGGAAAGAAATATACAAATCAAGATGCAGAAAATTATTTACATCTTTGGTATGTGGTGGGGCAGCTTCTAGGAATTGATAAAAAAATACTTCCTCAGACGATGAAAGAAGCCGTTTTTCTTTCTCAAAATACAGAAATGCGTCATTTCAAATCTTCTCACGAAGGAAATGTTTTGATGCAAACGCTGCTTTCTCATTTTGAAGAAATTTTACCTCCTGTTGTTCCAGATGGTTATATTCATAGTTATATGCGTTTTCTTTTGGGCGATAGAGTTTGTGATTTGTTGGGTATTCCTGCTGCAAATTGGACGAAACATATTGTAAATACTCTTCCCATTATAACAACAATGAAAGCCAGTTTTGGAAAAAGCCCTCATGCTGTTCGTTCGTACTGGGAAGCACGTAATTTGATTGCACAACAGAAATAAATACCAATTCAGAAGTTAGATTTTAGAAGTCAGAATGAAATACGAATTTAGAACTGAATAAAAATAAACTTTCATTAAACGTTATCACGGTTAATGTTGTAAAGTTCATTTTTTCATAGCGATAGGTTTGCAAACCTATCGCTATGGAAAAATAAGCACGATTTGATTTTTTCTAAATTACTGCTAATCAATGCTGTAAAAAACCGTGATAACGTTTATTGAACTAAAACTTCAATTTATTTCTCTCCAATTTTATACTTCATTTTGTGTCCTGTATTTGTGGTAGCATATTCTAATACATTTTCTTTTTTGGGCTCGCCATTTAGTAAATATTCAATAGTAATGGTACAATCTCCTTTTATACTTATCCAAACCGTTTCACTTTTTTCTGCTTCTAGTTTTTTTATTTTTTTGTTTTGACAACCTGTAATTTTTAGTTCTGTGATTGTTTCTTTTGTAGAATTTACAAACCGAATTCGCATTGTGTTTAACAAAAGCGAGGTAATCCAAGAGTATAAAAGTAGTACAGGAATGTTGAGTAAAATCATTCCTGCACTAATAATAAGTTGTGTTTTGTACTGTTTTTCCTTTGAAAGTTTTATAAAAATTAAAATCAAAAAAATACTGTTTATGACTACTGCAAGCACAATAAAAATATAGCCTATAAGTAAAAATGAATCGGCAGAAATAAGATAATTCATTACAAAAATAGCTGTTCCTATCAGAAAAGAAAGCATAGCTAGTGTTCGTCCTATTTTTATGAGTTGCTCGGTTTTCATAATTGATTAAATTACTTTTTTGATAAAATTATCCATTTTTTAATTTTTTTTTAGCCTTCTTCATTTTTGCTTTCTTCGGCAAGTTGTTTCAAGAGTGGCGCACGTTCTATTCGTTCTTCTAAAGAAATAAATGTTTCAGTTCGGACAATGCCCGGTACTTTTTGAATTTTGTCGTGCAGAACTTCTCTCAAATGTTTGGTGTCTTTGCAGATGATTTTGGCAAAAATACTGTATGCACCTGTTGTATAATGCAAACTCAAAATTTCTGGAATTTCTGAAAGCTGCTCTACAGACTCATCGTACATAGAACTTCTCTCTAAATAAATCCCCAAGAAAGCCGTAACATCATAGCCTAATTTGGCATAATCAATCGTTAAGGAAGCACCCTTTACGATACCTAAATCCTGCATTTTTTTCATTCTGACGTGTACCGTTCCACCCGAAACAAATACTCGATCAGCAACCTCTGTATAAGGCAATTTGGCATCATCTGTAAGCTCCGACAAAATGCGAAGATCACAACTATCGATTTGAGAATTTTTAGTCATTTTTTTGTGTGGTTATTGTAATTTTCCTAAAAAATACAAGAAATATTGCAAATTGCCTAAATATGCACAAATTATTTTGTAAAAGTTTTAGAATTCAAAAAAAAATGGTATGTTTGCATAACGAATTAAGAATTTTAGTTTACTCAAAAGTTACTAAAACACTCTAATTCAGACCCTATATAGTAGGGCGTGTGTTTTATGTGTTGTTTATTGGTTAAGGTCAAAAAGGCGTTGCTACTGGCATCGCCTTTTTTGTTATGTTTTATTTTAATTTGTAGAGATTAGTTTTCTTATAACTTATTTATTTTCAAGGTTTTATAAGTATTTTGTTTTGCAAAAGGATACCCCATTTAATCCACAACTTTAGTTGTGGGGACAAGAAAAAGAA
>PFKD01000208.1:0-339 GCA_002784125.1 Flexibacter sp. CG_4_10_14_3_um_filter_32_15 | reverse complement strand
CGTTAAAACGGTTACTAAGTGCCAATTCGCTTTTTCCCACGAATAAATTCGTGGGTTTAATTTAGGCTACCTTTTGCAATGGGTAAAAGGATTAAATTCTTGATAATCAGATATGTAAATCATAATTAAACGCTACAAATTAAGTGTTTCATTCCAATCAAAAAAAGGGGGGAGAAATTTTTTTGTGTAGTTGTTGATTATTTTCTAAATTGATAAGACTAAAAAATAAAAAAATTATGAAAACCTATACATTAGAAGAAGTAAGTAGTTAGACAAAATAAAAACGACTTGAACTTATTGGTAAATGATTTTTATGATCTATATGATGAATGAAGATAA
>PFKD01000226.1 GCA_002784125.1 Flexibacter sp. CG_4_10_14_3_um_filter_32_15 | reverse complement strand
TTGAACAAGGTTTTAACCCTGTTTTTATTTTCTTTTGTGCGACAATTTGTTATGCACCCTCAACTTGCATCGCCAAAATTTATAGCAGAAAAAATTTATTCTATCATTCAATCGCCAAATGATTATGCCGATATTTGGCAGAAATTGCAGTAGTTTTTTTGTGGTAAATGATTGTTAAGGATTAGTAGGATAAAAGGCAGGATAATACAACTGCAATTTTTAGATTTACAACTCTGTACTTCTGTATATTTCACTAAATTTTAAAGTACAGTTTTCTAATTTGACTGGTTTTGGTTCTGTTTCGTCTTTATACTTTGTCAATAACCAATCATCAGAGTCTGAACCGTTGCGAGTATAGACCCAGACGGATTTTTTTTGGCTATCAATCAAAACATACTGTTTCAAACTTTGGAGTTCGAAATAACAATCTCTTTTTTTTATTTGGTCGTCTTGTTCTGTACTTGGCGAACTCACTTCTACAATAACGGTAGGATTTAGAAGTACATCCATACCATTCTGTTCTTTTCTTTTAATTCTCTTTTTTCCACAAACCATCATCACATCAGGATACACATATCTTTTGCAAGACGCTAATTTCAAGAGCATATCACTAGGAAAAACATCGCAGCCTCTTTCTCTAGCGCATTTACTCAATTCATAAATTACGTTTGCAACAATAAGATTATGTTCTGTTTGTGCGCCTGCCATAGCTACCACAACGCCATTATCATATTCGCTTTTGGTTTCTGCGTTGGCTTCTCCAATTAAATATTCTTCTTCTGTAATAAATTTTGGTGCTTCCTGCGTTCCCATAATTGTAAATAGTTTAGTTTTAATCAGAACGTTTTTGATAGTAATAAAGTTGCTTAAAACAAAGTTGCTTGATTAATCGTAAACAAATAAAAAAACAACCTTAAAATTTTTACAAAAATGAAACTGCATCAAAACAAGAAAGAAGACAAAGAAGTAGAAAAAAAATCTACCCAAAATCAAGAAGAAAAAACACATATAAAAGATTCTGAAAATCAAATCACAGAACTCTCAGAAGAAGAACAAGAAGAGCTGAGAGCAGAAGCTAGAGAACGTTATAATCGTTTGTTGGGCTGTGGTGGGTAATTGATAGAAATAAAAACAGGGTTAAAACCCTGTTCAATTTATGCTATCCATTTTCACAACAGACTAGGAAGTTTGTTATACATTTGTATTCAACTGATTACTGGTAACTAAATAACTGGTAACTGCTTTAATATCCTCCTTGAAATTTACGAACGCCCCACTCAAAACTAGCAAAACCAATAATCAAAAGCATTATCCACCATAGATTAATAACATCTGAAAGCTGTTCACTTCTAAAAACAGTCGGTGTCGGAACTTGATTTTGTAGTGAATCTTGTAATACTTGTAAATTATTGAGCGTATAAAAATTGCCTTTATTTTGCTGTGCCAGTCGTCGCATTACTCCAAAGTCTGCCGTCGCATTTAGGCTTTCCAATTTTATTTCTCTTACTGTAAATTCTCCGACCGAAACTTCTGCTTTTCCGTCTAATTGTGTCGTTGCTTTAAATGAATATGCACCTTCTGGAAGTGCAGAAGCCGAATATCTAAATGGCGAAGAATTATTTGTAAAGGTATAAGTTCGTATTTTTCCCTCTTCATCTTTTATCCCTAAACGAATATTTTGCCCTAAAAGTGGTTCATAAATCGCATTATAAACTTCTACATCAAAACTAACTCCTTCAGAAGTCGAAAATTGAGAAGCCGTCGGAGCAACTCTAAAACGTCTTTTGTCTTCTTTTGTCGAAAGATATTGAATTATTTTACTAAGTAGTGCATCATATCCTTCTTGATTTTTGTTGTCTGCATATTCATTTAGTCGCCATTGCCATGTATTTTCGGCCAGCCAAATTCCTGTTTTTTTGCTGTTTTGTTCGCTCATCACAACCAATGGTTTTTTGGTCTGAATATTTCCAACTCGTTGATACAACATGATTTCAGCTTGTGGCGAAATTTCATAATCAGCAAACGGAACAAGGGCAGGAGGATAGGACGCAAAACGACTTTTCTGTTCGTCTGTCAGATAAAATTTTGAAAAGTTAGAGTTCCAAAACGGAATTACTTTATCGGATTGACTTCCCAAAGGACGAATTTTTACACCTGTATTCAATGAATTGAAAGCATTATAATCACTTTGCTGACCAATAATGAAGAGTTCAGCAGAAGTCTTTTTTCTCAATTTTTCTAAAATCGGTGCAGGTTTTCCTATTTTATCTGGAAATTGATGATAAATTATTAAATCATAGTTGTCTTCCAAATCGGTTGGACGTAAGTAAGGCAAATAAATATCAAACTTATAATTTTCATTTTTTTCTATGGCAGCACGCAAGGCTTTTATATCTGGGTGAGGGGCAGCAGCAACCAAAAGTATTTTTTCTTTGCTATCAATAATGTCAATATAAGCGTGAGCTGTGTTATTTTGCGTTGTAAATTCTCCTTCTTGTGGCACAACCGTAACGACATAATGTTGAATGCCTTTTGAAGTTGCTTTTACTAAAAATTCAATGCTTTTAAGGTCATTTTGAGCCGAACTAAATTTTACTTTTTGAGTAGAAATTGTTTTTCCATTTTGTGATAAAACTGCCGTAATTTCTCTATTCTCAAAACCTGTATGCGTAACTTCGGCAACTATTGGAAATTGATTTCCTAAATAAGCCATTTTATTATGAAAAAGACTTTTCAATATTATATCCTTTTTTGGAACAGTATCACCCACTCCAATCGTTTGAAGTGAAAAAGAATACGGCGAAATATCAGGCGCAAGTCCTTGATTATAAGCACCATCGGAAAGCAAAACGACATTGGAAAGATTACGGTTTTCAAATTCACTTTGGATATTTTTTAATAAATCACTAATTGGCGAAGAGGTATAATTGAAATTTATCTTATCCGTATTATTATCAACATTATTTTTTATACTGTCATTATTTAGTTCTGACAAAGTTCTGTATTCTACATCAAATCCTTTTTCTTGCAGATTTTGAGCTGTTTTTTGAATAGAATTTAAAGCCGAATTTAGCTTTGTAGAATCTTCTTGCAATAAAATAGAAGCCGAATTATCAATCGCAAAAACAACCGTCGGATTTTCGTAACGAGTAATAAATTGTTGCATCAAAAGCCCTATCAATAGGATTGCAAGAACAGAAACCCACAAAAAACGAATGGCAGCCAATGCTTTTTGCCAGTTTTTTCCCCAAGGCGAACTCCTTTTGTAATACAACAAAGCAGCATAACCAGCTCCTAAAAGCAAAGCAACGATAATCCAAGCACTAGAATATTCGGTTAAAAACATTTTTCAATTACGAATTAAAAATTACGAATTACGATTAAATACACTTTAAACGCAGAGTTACAGAGAACACAGAGAATGAAGATTACAAATACATTTTTAAACCACAGAGGCTAAAAGAGTTTAGAGAGAAAATACATTTACAAAACGAAAATACACAATTCTAAAATAGTAAAGAAACAAAAGACAAAATGGTATGAATTTTTAAGATTCATGCGTTTTTTGAGGTAATTCAAGACAAAAGCAAAATTTTTTTGTTATCATTCAAAAATGCTAAATTAGTAACAGAAAAAAATCACAAAAGTAATCCAACCAAAACATGAAAATCTTATCAGCCAACCAAATGCGTCAAGCAGACCAAGAAACAATCAAAAATGAGCCGATTTCTTCATTAGATTTAATGGAAAGGGCATCAAAGAAGGCGTTTTATTGGATTCAAAATTATTTTGGTCAGCAGCTTATAAATACGGAATTTCATATATTTTCTGGAATTGGAAATAATGGGGGCGACGGACTTGTAATTGCTAGACTTCTATCAAACTTTGCCTTTCAAATCAATGTGTATGTAGTAGTTTTTTCTGATAAACGAAGTGATGATTTTAAAGCTAATTTTGAAAGAATAAAAGAGATTTCGAATGTGCAACTTGTAGAAATAAAGACAGAAGAAGATTTAAAAAAATTACCTATTTCTAAAAATAATCAAAATGAATGGATTATCGATGCTATTTTTGGCTATGGATTAAATAGAACCCCTGAAGGCATTGCAGGAAAAACGATTGAATTTATAAATGAGCATTCCAATAAAAATGTAATCTCTATAGATATTCCCTCTGGACTTTTTGCAGACCAAAATCAAAGCAAAGAACAGCATTTTGATAAAAATTTGACTATAAAAGCGACACACACACTCACTTTTCAAAGTCCAAAATTATCCTTTTTCTTTGATGAATATAGCGAATTTGTAGGAAATTTTGAGGTTTTGGATATTGGACTTAATAAAAATTTCATTGAAAAAGTTAATTCTCAAAACTACTGGCTTACCACTCAAAAAATAAAACAGATTTACAAACCACGTACACGAACAGGACACAAAGGAACTTTCGGACACGCACTTTTGATTGTGGGAAGTTATGGAAAAACAGGTGCTGCACAGCTTTCAGCAAAGGCAGCTCTTCGAAGTGGAATCGGTCTTTTGTCTATCCGAACGCCAAAATGTGGAGTCGATATTCTTCAAACAGCTATTCCAGAAGCAATGATTTTGGTAGATGATTTTGACCAAAAAAATAAGAAAAGTAAAAAAGAAAATAAGACGTTTTTATCTACTTTTTCTGATGAGTTAGTAGAAAAATTGAAGGATTACAAAACTATCGGAATAGGTTGTGGCATCGGAACAGGAAATGAAACTCAAAAACTCGTTTTACAGATTCTGAAAAATATTAATTATCCTATCGTTATTGATGCTGATGCGTTGAATATTCTGTCTAAAAATAGAACTCATAGTAATAATACTAAAAACGATAATAAAGATTGGTTAGATTTTGTTCCCAAAAATTCAATCTTGACACCACACCCAAAAGAATTTGAACGACTGTTTGGAAAAACTTTTTCGGTAGAGCAAAGACACCGACTTTTAAGAAATTTAGCTAAAGAATATCAACTTTATATTTTATTAAAAGGTAGTTTTTCGGCTTTAGCTTTTCCAAATGGAGCTATTTATCATAGTTCTTTTGGCGATATTGGAATGGCGACGGGTGGAAGTGGCGATGTCCTGACAGGCATACTTACTTCGCTTTTGGCACAAGGTTATAGTTCGGAAGAAAGTCTGTTGCTTGGTGTTTTCTTGCATGGAAAAGCTGGAGAATTGGCAGCCAAAAACAAATCTAGTGAAGCCATGCTTCCTTCTGACTTGATTGAAGAATTGGGGAATGTTTTTAAGATATTTTTGTAATTGATTAGCGAGTGATTTTTATGATTTGTATGATAAAATGCAGGATAATACAAATACAAATTAGTTAGGTCAGTACCGAAGGTCAGACCAACATAATTTAAACCTTACTTTATCTTCATATTTAAAACAGATGTTGTATAAAAAAAAGAAAATTAAATCTTGCATATAATACTTTTTTAATCTAACTTTGCAATGACATTAAGATAAATATACATTTATCTTATTTTTTTATTTTAATCAATTAATACAAAACACTTTATAATTATGTTTTCAAAACAGCTCAAAAAAGCTCAAAAAAGCTCAAAACAAAGTAATTTTCCTATTTACAAAATTATTTTATCAGTTGCCATTCTATTTTTATCGTCATGTAATGGTAGTACTTTATCTCCTGTTCCTACTATAGATGCGAATAAGGAGTTAAATTAAAACTGTTTTTATTTTCTAATTACTTGATT
>PFKD01000001.1 GCA_002784125.1 Flexibacter sp. CG_4_10_14_3_um_filter_32_15 | reverse complement strand
ATATTATGACTCTGAACATTCAGACCACCATCACTAAGTAAAAAGTTTTCTCTACCAGCTATTCCTTTTAACACACTACCTGGAGCATTACCATGAACATAAATGATAGTAGGTTTATTTGGGTCAAAGAAACGATTTGCTACACCAGGTACATATTTCTGACAACCTACAGCATCTCCAGTAGGATTATTACTAGGTTGAGAATCAAAGAAATAAAAACCATAATCTAATTCGTCGTAATAATAAATTTGTACCGATTGAGTCTGTTGATCCCATTCTGTAGGAGCACCTGAGTTTTCAGACACAAAACGAGAATGTACCATTACATAACCTTGATTATTGTAAGGAGCAACAGCAGATTGTACCCAACTTCCATTTACTTTTGCCCACGTACTACCTATCCAAATTTGAATTGTTCTTCCTGGTTTGGTAGCCACTACACTAGAACGTCCACCATTTTGAGGATCACTTTGAATCCATTGAATAGAATAACCCAAACGCTCAAAAATAGTACGCATATAAACCATTACATACCCATTATTATTAACAGGTTTTGCCTTGTAATTGGGCCAAGTAAGAGGGTTACCATTGACAAGAACTCGTACAGAACTACTAGATACTGTTGTTATATCTGGCTGTCCATCTTTATTTTTTTTGTTAGAATGGTCAGGAGTTGCTTGCTCTAACTCTTGAGCTTGTTCTAAAATGTCATCTTCTTGACAAGAAGTGAATCCGATTGCAATCAATAGCAAGAATGCAATGTAAGATAATGTTAATTTTGTTAGTTTCATAATCTATGAATTGTACGTTAAGGGAAGGTGATAAAGTTAATTAAATTTATAGTATGTTAGCATACTATTTAGGAAGGTAAAAAGCTAAATTCTATTTTTAGCTATATTGGTAATTAATTGCAATTTTTTATTTAAAAAGTGTAATTTATTGTTCGTTGTTAATCCTTTTTTCAAGAATAAAAATAGTTACCTTGATTAATTATTAAACAAATTAAGGGACTTAACTTTACATTTCCAAATTTTTAACAAAAAAAACAGAAATAATTTACAATGTTAATTTTTAATCTAATTAGTTTTATTTTAAATTTTGTACGTTGTTAATGAAGTTTTTTTTAAGAACCGATGCAATTTTGAAATTTTGGTAATTAAAAAGAGTTTTTTTATATTTTTTTTAATTAGCCTAGTTAATTACTGTAAAAAGGGGGTTAGAATATTATTGATAATCAATGCTTTAAATGCAAAAAGCTACTGTGTTATTTGAATGCAAATAGCTAAATCAATGACAAAGAAAATTAGAAAAAGTGTTTAGTTGTTTTAAACGAGTTTTGATGAATGCACTAATAATTTCGTATTTTTGTGAAAAAATGAACAAAACGAAAAGAATAAAATCACGTTATGAGTACGCCTACTATAAAAATATCGCTACAAGAGATAGAAAATAAAAAAACAGACATTCGAAAACTGACTTTAGCCGAAATTTCTGAAGAATTACAAAAACTAGGAGAACCAAAATTTAGAGCAAAACAGATTTGGCAATGGCTGTGGGAAAAATCAACTACTTCATTCGAAGAAATGACAAATCTTTCTCAAAAACTAAGAGAAATACTAAAAGAAAACTTTGCTATCAATCCTTTGACGATTGCAGAAGAGCAAAAAAGTGATGACGGAACTGTAAAATCTTCTTTTAGATTATATGATGGGAAAATTGTAGAAGGTGTTTTGATTCCTGTTAAAGACAGAATGACGGCTTGTATTTCTTCGCAAGTAGGCTGTTCGCTTTCCTGTAAATTTTGTGCGACAGGTTATATGGGCAAAAAACGAAATATCGAAGCTGCCGAAATTTATGACCAAGTGGTTGCTATTTCTCGTCAAGCAGAAGCCAATTTCAATCAGCCACTTACCAATATTGTTTATATGGGAATGGGCGAACCATTGATGAATTATAAAAATGTATTGCAATCCATTGACAGACTGACTTCTCCAGACGGACTTAATATGTCGCCAAAACGTATCACCGTTTCGACGGCAGGAATTGCAAAATTTATCAAAATGTTGGCCGATGATAATGTGAAATTTAACCTTGCTTTATCTTTACATGCTGCAAATGATGAAAAGCGAAACGAAATTATGGATATTAATGATAGTAATTCGTTGGATATTTTGGCAGAAGCATTAAAGTATTTTTATTCAAAAACAGGTAACAGAATTACGTATGAATATATTTTGTTTGATGGCTTTAATGATTCTTTGCAAGATGCTGATGAGTTGTATCAGTTTTGTAAGCACGTTCCTTGTCGTGTTAATCTTCTTGAATATAACCCAATAGAAGAAGCAGAATATAAAAAACCTACCGTAGAAAGAATGGATAAATTTGCTAATTATCTAATGAAAAGAGGTATCACAACGACTCTCAGAAGAAGCCGAGGAAAAGATATTGATGCAGCTTGTGGACAACTTGCGAATAAAAAAGGGTAAACCAAACCTATCTTTTAGGAATTTTTATAAAAAAAAGAAGTAAAATTTGTATTTTATGGTACAATTATGGTGATTTTATTAAAAAAATAATAAAGGGGAAATTAGAAACAATCAAATAATGTTTCACAGATAATTCTAAACAATACTTTTTAACATTTTTTTAGCTTAATTCATTCAATTATCATTATGAAAACTAATTTTTTATTTCTCCCTGTTATCCTCTTTTTTATGTTCGGATTTACGTCTTCTATATCTTCAAATTCTTTCGAAGAAACTATCAATACTACAAATGAAGTAAAACAAACTATTGTTTCTTCCATTACTTTCAAAATCAAAAATGCAGGAATTGGTATTGATGGAAGTTTTAAAGGTTTTCAAGGCACAGTCGATTTTAATCCTGCTGACCTTGAAAGGAGCAAATTTGATGTTAGTGTCGATGCAAAAACGATTGACACAGACAATAATATGCGAGATAATCATTTGAGAGAAGACGAATATTTTGGTGTGGAAAAACATCCAAAAATTTCCATGAAATCTACTAGCGTCACAAAAGTAAGTGATAGCAAATATAAAGCTACCTTTGATTTGACTTTGAAGGGAAAAACAAAATCAGTATCTTTTCCTTTTTCGTATAACAAAACAAGTACAGGATATAAACTAAATGGCTCTTTTGAGATAGATAGAAGAGATTTTGGTGTAGGAGGTTCTAGTTGGATTCTTTCTGATGATGTAAAAGTATTTATTGATTTGGAAGTAAAAAACTAATTTTTTTAATAAAAATGGCTATACTATTTTGAAGTAATAAGTAGTCGTGCAAAATTAATAATACATATAACTGATTAGCGAGTGATTTTTAAGATAAAACACAAGATAAATAAAATTACAATTACTAATTATTATTTTTTATGCGCATTCAATTTTCTTTGTATTTATCTTCATTCATCGTATAGATCATAAAATCATTTACCAATAAGTTCAAGTCGTTTTTATTTTGTCCAACTACTTACTATTCGTTTAGCATACTTTTTTAGATAGATTATTCTCTACAATGTTATTAATTCTTATACTTTCCGTATTTTTACAAAAATACAATTACCCTTTTTAATTAATTTGATTGTAATAATCGTTTTTAAAAAAGGGGTTGTCGTAGTTTATACGGTGTTTAAAAATTACACAAATAGTGGGGAAATAACAAAAACTACACTTTTATCTCAAAAAATTCTTTTATGAATCATTCAAATATCGCTGTTTTGAAGCAGCTCAATAATCTTCTCAATCAACTTTCAGATACAGAATATGCAAAACCTTTATCTATAATTTCTCAAAATACAATAGGAAAACACGTAAGGCATATTTTAGAATTTTATACTTGTCTTCTTACTGGAATAGAAAACGAATCAGTAGATTATGATGCTCGTAAACGAAATCTTGAACTAGAAAACTATACTGAGAAAGCATTAGAAACTTCAAATTTTATTTCTGAAAATTTAATAAATTTGGATAAAAAAGGTAGTTCAAAATTACAATTAGACCTTTTTGCTACTCTTCCACACGCACGAGCAAAACTGACTTCTACCGTTGAAAGAGAGCTTTTATATACTTTGGAGCATACCATTCATCATTTTGCAATTATCAAAATTGCTATCAAAAATGACTTTCCACATATTAAAGTGTCTGATGAATTTGGAGTAGCCTATGCAACG
The DNA here is from genome assembly GCA_002784125.1 of Flexibacter sp. CG_4_10_14_3_um_filter_32_15. Lineage (GTDB taxonomy): Bacteria > Bacteroidota > Bacteroidia > Cytophagales > Bernardetiaceae > Bernardetia. The sequence continues at coordinate 4,972 of PFKD01000001.1, read as the reverse complement.
CTCCAACACCAAGAAGAATCAATTAAAAATTAAATTGTAGAGTTTAATTATGATTTAAACATCTGATTATCAACAATTTAATCCTTTTACCCATTGCAAAAGGCAGCCTAAATTAAACCCACGAATTTATTCGTGGGAAAAAGCGAATTGGCACTTAGCAACCGTTTTAACGGTTTTTTATAGAATAAAACGGTTAAAACCGTTACAAAACGTATTCTTTTTCTTGCCCCCACAACTAAAGTTGTGGGTGAAATGGAATACCCTTTTGCAAAACAAAAGACTTGTAAAGTATTGAAAATAAAACAGTTACAAGAAAAATAATCTCTACAAATTAAAAATAAAATCCTCGTTGACGGCTGCATTTTGAGCCTCAACAACGGTTTGTATAAATATGAAAAAACCTTTATGGTGGATAAAACTGACTAATTTTGAATATTGGTCGATGTGGCTTTTCTATTTACCTACTTTGCCTTACGGCTTATATTTGGCATTGCGTTCGGGTTCGATGGCTTATTTTACATCGGTCAATCCTGCTGTGCCTTTGAGTGGAATGAAGGGGCAGCCCAAACAAAATATTCTCAAACTTTTAGATGAGAAATATCTTCCTAAATCGCTTTATTTCAAACATAATTCGGAATTTGAATTTATCAAATCTGAAATAGAAAAAAAGAAAATTGGACTTCCTTTTATCATAAAACCCGAAGTTGGCGAACGTGGAAAAGGTGTAGAAAAAATAAAATCCTTTGAAGAATTAAAAGAGTATTTGAAGGAATATCTACAGGAAAATAAAGCTGATTTTATCATTCAAGAATTTTTGAAAGAACCAATAGAATTAGGTGTTTTGTATTATAGATTGCCAAATAATTTGAAAAACAAAGTAAAAGGAGTAAATAATAAAACTCAAAGTAAAGGACGTTTAAAGAAATTCAAAACTTCTGCAATTACTTCTATCGTACAAAAAGAATTTCTGACCGTAACAGGAGATGGAAAAAAAACACTAGCGCAGCATATTGAAGATTCGGATAGAGCAAGGTTTCAAAAGAAAAGACTGCAAAAAGAATTTGCTCAAGAATGGAATGTAACAATTCCCACAAATGAAAAAATCGTATTAGAACCTATTGGAAATCATTGTAGAGGAACAAAATTTTTAGATGGAAATGCGCTCATTACAAAAGAAAATATCGCTGCTTTTGATGAAATAATGAAGCCGTTAGAAAATTATTATTATGGACGTTTTGATATAAAAGTAAGTTCAATAGAAGATTTTAAACAAGGAAAAGGAATAAAAATAATGGAAGTAAATGGTGTCGCTTCTGAGCCTGCTCATATTTACGACCCAAAAACTCCTATTTGGAAAGCCTACAAGGATATTTTTTGGCACATGAAAATTATTCAAGTGATTAGTTTTCAGAATAAAAAAGACGGAACTGCTTTCGCTTCTTTTAGCGAGGTTTTTAAACTGGTAAGTGATGAGTTTAAGAGGACTTTTTTTTAACAAAATAATTTATTCACAAAAAAGCAATGTTTTTTTTCTTTAGTTCTTGATTTTAATTAGTAATTTGGTGCATTGACTACCTACTTACTAATACTTTTCTTGTTTTTTTAAAATAAAAAAAATGAATTTATTTATCATAAAAATAAATTTTTTTAATAAAATAAATATTTTATTAGGATTGTTTTTTTTGCTATTTCAATGTTCTAGTTTTGCTCAAACTACTGCACAAGATAGTTTGAAAAATCAACTCTATAAGTTTTCTTTAGACGAACTCACTCGCCTAGACAATCAAAATTTAGTAACTACAGCTTCCAAAAAGTCAGAACGAATAGAGGATGCGCCTTCTGTAATTTCTGTAATCTATAAAAATGATATTGAGAATTATGGAGCGACTACTATTTTGGACTTGCTTCGACGAGTTACAGGAATTTATGTGTCAGGTTCTGGACTTATTCCTGATAATATGATTGCGTTGCGTGGTGATGCAACAGTTCATTATAGCAACCGAGTTTTGATTTTGCTTGATGGAAGACCCATTAGGGATAATAATAGTGGTGGTTTGAGAATGGCTTTTAATCTGATGTATCCGATTGAGCGTATCGAACGCATCGAAATTATTCATGGGGCAGGTTCAGTTTTGTATGGAACAGGGGCATATTTGGGGGTAATAAACATAATTACAAAAACGACTGGCGAAGACCCATTGAGTGCAAAATTACAAGGGGGAAGTTTTGGACGATTACAGGCAAGTGTAGCAAAAGGATTTAGAAAAGATGACTTTAGAGTTTCTTTAGCAGCACAAATTATTCAAGAAAAAGGGTGGGAGTTTACGGCAACAGACGGAATTTTTGAAACTACTCGTACTATTGATATGCTAGAAAATGGCTATGGATTAAATGCAGAATTGGAATACAAAAATTTTAAATTGCAAGCCTATCATGGGAAAAGTACGCAAAGAGCTATGTATTTTCCGGGGGCATGGTCGGCTTTTGATGTGATAGAAGGAAATGATACCACTTTTATGTATAAAGATTATAATGCAGTTCATAATCTGACGTTTGCAGATGCAGGTTATAAAATTGATATTTTGAAAGGCTGGTCATTGAATGCCAATGTTACATTAAATCATAATATATTTAGAGAAACGGCAGAAGATGCCTTTGATGATATTGCCGTTACGACTTCTACGGACGTTTTGGGAGAGCTTTTTTCTTTAATAGATTTGGGTAAAAAAGGAACTTTTGTAGTGGGAGGACTTATCAATCAAACTTCGGGGCAACAGACTTTTCCTGTCAGTTTGAAACAAGAAAAAACAGAAGGACAACCCTTCGAAGCTGTTGGTTTTGGTTCGTTTAATATTTATAATTCGAATTTGGGAAAAAATCCTGCCCCTCCTTTTATTGTTGAACCTTACAACGAAATGTATTATTCTTTTTATGCTCAAGCCGATTATCGCATTATTCCCCAATTAAAATTAGTAGCAGGAGGGCAGTTTAATAAAGCTCCCAGTGTAGATATTGATTTTGTACCTCGTTTGGGCATCATTGCAAATATTTCTGAAGAATTTACTGCCAAATTTTTGCATAGCGAAGCCTTTCGGAATGGTTCTGCAATAGAACGTTTTATTCGTGTCAATTTTGTTTTTGGAAATGAAAATCTGTTACCCGAAAAAATCCGTACCACAGAATTAAACTTTTCTTTCAAAGATATAAGCAAACGCTTTTCAAGTTCTTTGACTTATTATTACAATAATCAACAAAATCTAATTGTTCGTTCTGCACAAGCAGCCCAAGATGAAAACCTGCCTACTTTTGAGTATTTTATCAATAGTGGTTCTCGCAAATCACAAGGAATTGAACTTGAAATTGGCTATTCTCCTATCGAAAGACTAGATTTGACGGCATCGATAAATATCAATGATAGTTTTGATGAACTGAATGTCCGAAGTCCGTTTTCTGGTCAAGATACAGTTTATGTCGCTCAAAATATACAGGCTGTTCCTCAATCTAATGCCAAAATAGGTTTTAATTATAGATTTAGAAATGGCATTTCGTTAGGTGTTTTTGATTGTTTTTGGTCAGGTGTTACGCCTGTTTCGCAAAGTCCGTACAGAAATACAGTAGCCAAATCATTAAATCCACCGATTCAATCTTATCATCGCCTTACGGCAAATCTAAACGTAAATGTAGGCGAACTTTTCGATATTATTTCACTCAACAAACTCAATTTTTCTGTCTATGGAGATAATTTACTCAATGAACAGATGATGATGGTTGAGCCACAAAATAACGTCAATACCCTTCCTGCATATAGTGGAAGGGCTATTTATGGAACTGTGAGGTATGCTTTTAGGTAAATTAGTTTTCAGAATAAAAAATACTATACTTTTTTAAGAATATTTGGGAAATAGTGAGTGATGAGTTTAAGAAGACATTTTTTTGATGAATTTGTGTCGTCGGTGGGGACACAGACAACGGCAGGTCATGTTACTTCTTCTTGATTGTCATATTTGCTTTTGTTCTATTTACTCTAAAAAAAATATCTCTTGGAGGATTACAATATCTTACATTTTTTTGTCGTTTTCATAGGCGATGTGTTTCAAAGTCAAGGTATCTGTTTCACTAAGTATAAAAGAGGGTATAGTATCAATTTTGTTGTAAAGAGTATCAAATTTTAGAAAAACCCTTCCATAAGTAATTGTGCTAAGTAACAAGGCAAAATTAATTGTATGTATCCTTTATTTTAAATTGGTCTGTACCGTAGGTCTGACCAGTTTAAAATACGCATTTAAGAACTCAAAAAGGCTTATTTTGTCTAAGTCAGACCTTCGGTACAGACTTAAACAAAATTAATTTTACCTGCATTTAATTCTGTTCAAGTACTTATGTAAATGAAAAAATGGTTATTATTTTCTAGTCAAATTTTTAAACCAATTCTTTATTTTATGAAAGATAGAGCGTTTTCGTGGGAGTTCTAAAAAACCATTTTCTAAAAGATATTGCAAGTTTTCATCTCTGCTTTTTGAGCTTTTCTGAAATCTACTTTCTAATTTTGATAATTCATTGAGGAAATTTTTACACATAGTTTCCATCTTTTCAAAATTAACTTTAGCTAATTTTATTCTTTCTTCTGTATATTTTATCTCCTCAAAAGTCGATTCATCTATATCTGTTTTATGTTCCCCAATTTGGACATATTCAACTCTATTATTTTCTCTTTTTATTATTCGAATAGTTTCATCTGAATCTAATTCTTTATAATAATCGCTTTCTCTAACTACGTGAGAAGAAGAATAACATTCATATAATTTCTTATTATACTCTTTTTCCGAATCATTGAAGTTATCTAGTGCAAAATTATAAATTTCTAGAATGCCATCTAAAGTCTATCGTTTACCCACAAGTCTAAAATAATTTTTTTTTAAAGTAAAATAGTCAAAATATTGAAATTGAGTAGGGAAAAGGCATGCCTTTTCCT
>PFKD01000412.1 GCA_002784125.1 Flexibacter sp. CG_4_10_14_3_um_filter_32_15 | reverse complement strand
TCTAATAAAGTTCATTTTTGAGGTTCTACAAAGGTTACGTTGCGCTGCAACTGAAAATCAAATACTTAAAAATGTCACTCATGTTGATTGTCAGAGTTGTTTTGGATTACCAAAAAACTACTGACAAAGTTTTTATTTTTCTGTGCTGTTTGGGAAAAGGCAAGCCTTTTGCCTACAAACAACATGCATTTACTCCTAAATTTGTTTCTTTATTTCATTCCAAATCGTAGGCAACCAACCCACCACAGGCACATACATCAACAAAACTTCTGGATTATCTACTACTAAATCAACGGTTTCTTTTACCATATCAAAAACATCTTTATCGTCTTCTGCTTGCGTTTCAGATTCGGTAGTTCGTGCAATTTGTTGAGCTTGAATTACTTTTTGTTCTAAAGAAGGAGCAATATTTGAAAAATTATTAAGCTCAAATAAGCGTTTTTGAAACTGTTTTTCGTGGTCAATAAAACGAAATGCCCACGTAAGAGGCAAATATTCAGGTAGTTTTTTCCACTTCCAAAGTGCTGTTAAGAAAAATTCTTTCCAGTTGTACGGACTTTCGCCATATCTTTCTACGGCTTCGTTGAGTTCTTTTTGCATAATGGCGTGAATAGCATCACGAAGCGCAAAAATTTCTTCTTCTGTGGCATCTTCAACAGGTTTTCCTAGTATTTTATACGGTTTTATACGTCTTCCACGAACAAAAATTAGTTTTGCAGGAAGCGCAAAATAAAACATCCAAGGCTGCAAAGGAATCAAAACTGTCATAAATCCGACAGGCAAAAATGGAATTCCTAGCTTTTGAACCAAATTATCCAAAATTTCTATGCTATAACTAAATGGATTGATATATTCGGCATTAACAGTAGCAAAAGGAATAATATCAGCTTTGTGTTTCAAACTCATTCGCAGAGTTGAAGTAGAAAGTCGTTGCAATTCATATTTTTTATCAAATCCTTTTCCAATTCCTCCTACACCTTCTGGATAAATCAAAACATTAAATTTTCCCTGTTCCATCATCGTTTCAAAATTGAGGGAAGTGGCATCTACTCCACCTGCTCGTTTCCAAAAATTCTCTATCGCAAACGGACTCATCAAATTACTCTGTGAGAGCATCGGTGCTGTCAGTGGACGAGCAACTTTTGTCATATCGTAATTATGAATCTTGAGAAGCATCGAAGAGAAAATAATTGCATCCCAAGGAAAAGCCATTCCAGAGTGATTACTTGCAAAAATCAAAGGTGCTTCTCCTCTGCGTTCGGGATAATCATCGCCTTCAAAACCTACAAATTCAGTACGGAAATAATATAAACTCAATGGTTCTAAAATGCGTTTAATCAAACTAGCTGCATAGCGTGGGTCAAAAGGAGCATTGATTTTGATTCCGTTGGCTTCAATTATTTTTTTATAGGTTTCTAATTTTTGCGCTATGGTTTGGCTTTTTGTGAGCGTATCATTGTTAGAAACAACATTAGAAGACGATATACTTGTAGAAGAATTTTGATTTTCCATAATTGCGTTATTTTTTTGTTTCTTTGTTTTTTTATTTTTCTGTGAAGTAACAGAGCAATCCATTTGATTACAAAATACGTAAAAAATTAGGTTCTTTTAAACTATTTCGACTTCATTTATGACAAATTCTATTAGTGTTCTTTCAAACAGTCTAATTTTACAAGAAAATCGGCAAGACCCAATTACTGGAGATTTGATAAAAGAAGGCGATAAAGTAGTGATTTGTGCAAGTTGTAAGTCTGCTTTTTTGGAAGGAAATTGGAAGTATTTGGGGCAGCAGCATTGCCAACAAAAACAAACTTTAAATCAAATCCCTGCAAAACAAAATTTTAAGTTTGTAAAAAGCTAGAACAAATTATTTTTTCGGCTGAAAATAATCTAGGAAATACGGCTTTGATTGTAGCCGTTCCAACAGGGATTATTAGTTTTATAATTTCAATTTTATTACTTCTTGGTGTTACAGATATTCTTTGGCTTTGGGGAGTTGTGGCAGCAATTATTAGTATTCCTCTTATCTTTAATGCTCTTCAAACAAAAGGAATTGAAGTGAAAGAAACAGCTATTTATCTAAAAAAAGGATTTGGCTGGAAAAGAAAAATTCTAATTTCTAAATTAAACCAAATTGATTTTATCTACTACAAAAGTTTTGACTATAAAAACAATACAGAAAATGTCAAATTAGATAGAAATGACATCATAGAAAGTGATTTGATTATATCTACTGCGCCTACAATTCGCATAAAAGGTTTTATTTTTCCTTTAAATTTGGCTCTTAGTGAATATGATTTTAACAAAAACAGAGAAAAATTTATAGAGTTTTTCTCTAAAATCAGTTACATTTTGCCTGTTAATTTAGCAACTAATGATGAGCAGCTCATCAAAGAATTTAAAGAGAAGGTAAATAATGCTGTTATAAAAAAAGATTTAGTAGGTCTTCGTTATGTTTATGGAAAATACTATAAGAAAATCTATCTTGGTTAATTTTTCATTTTAATATTCTCTACAAAAAAATCTTATTTTCCGTACCTTTGTATTCTGTAGCTGACACTTTACAAAGTGTCAGAGTTATATTTTACTGACACCTTAGAAGGTGTCAGCTACCTTTAAAACAAAATTTAAAATTATGATTCGTCCGATATACGTATATGGTCATACTGTGCTTCGTAAAAAAGCAACTGATATAAAAAAAGATGGTTCTATTGATGTAAAAGAACTCGCAAATGATATGTTCGAAACGATGTATTCGGCAAGTGGAGTTGGTCTAGCAGGTCCTCAAATTGGTCTTGGAAAACGTATTTTTGTTGTCGATGGTGGCGCAATGGACGAAGATTTACACGACTTCAAAAAAGTATTTATTAATGCTGAAATTTTGGAAGAAGAAGGTGAAGAATGGACTTTTGAAGAAGGCTGTTTATCTATTCCACAAATTAGAGGCGAAGTTTCTCGTAAGCCAAACATCAGAATTAAATATTATGACGAAAATTGGGAACTTCACCAAGAATCTTTTGATGGAATTGCTGCCCGAATTATTCAGCACGAATACGACCACATTGAAGGCATTTTGTTTACTGATTATCTTACTCCACTCAGAAAACAACTTTTGAAAGGAAAATTAGACAAAATTAGTAAAGGAAAAATAGTTGCTGATTATAGAGTTACATTGCCTAAGAAGTAACTTTTTTTTACCGAACGATTCGCTTTGAGCAAACCGTTCGGTATTATTTTTTTAAAGAATCAGCTATTTTCTTTACAAATTCTAAAGGGACATCAAAAAAATCTGCTATTTGTGCTTGTGTTAAAGGAACATTTGCTAAAAGCATTTTTTGAATTGTTAGAATAGTCTTTTTTCTTGTTTCTTGCATTTCTTTTTGTTGTCCTTGCTTGTATCGAATATCATTTTCTAAGTCATAAGTTAGTGCCATAATTTCTATTTTTTAGAAAGTTCTTTTACTACTTTTTCTACAAACTCTAAAGAAACTTCTAAAGAATCTGCTATCTGTTGATGCGATAAATTCAAGCGAATGAGATTTTTAATAGCTGTTATAGATTTTTTCTCTTCTCCTATTTTTTCTCCCTGTTGATAACGAATATCATTTTCTAAGTCATAAGTTAGTGCCATAATTTCTATTTGGTTTATTATTTCGGATTGTAATCCACGTAATTTAGATAAAATTTCTAACTGTTTAACGTATTTTTTCTGTTTTAAGTTGGGTTTTGTAATTGCTTTTATCTGTTTTATAATGGTCTGAATGACTTTATTGGTGTCTTCTTTTCCAAAATCTGCTAAGATTGCCAAAATTACCTCTTCTGGTTTATTAGAGTTTACGAACTGTTTATAATCAACCTGTTGCATATCGATTAAGTTGTAAGCAAAACTCAAATTTTCCTTCTCAAAACGAGTAATCATTTGTGGCTTTTTATTTCCAATAAAGAAAACAGCTTGTTTTAAATCCAAATCGTGGCTTCTGAGTAGCATTGCATAATATTCCAACATTCGATACGCCATTTCTGGTTCGTCAGCTACTTGAAATTCAATATGTAAAATATAATCTTTGCTAGAATCTTTATGCACTACTTTTTTGAGAAAATCAGGTTTTCTTTCAATAGTATGTTGCAAATCTTGTGTGATTTTCTCTAGTTTTTCAACTTTGATATTCAATAGCTTTTCAGCCAAAGGAAGAATTATTTCTTCAATGTTTTCTTTGAAAATTTTGTCGTAGTCTTGAGCCATGAATAAATTTAGATTTTAGAAGTTAGATTTTAGAATAATACAAAAGACAGATTTTACGACCTCAAAAGATAAAATACTAAATGGATAAATGAAAATGTTTTATAAAAAATAAAATTCGTAATTCTAAAACTATTCTTTCTCAAAAGCACCAATATCAGGATTACCACCTCTATCTTTGCCTTCCAAATCTATCTTCAAACCAATATCAAGCCCAGCATTTATGGCCGGACTAAGCGAATCTAATTGATACTTTCCATTAAAAGCATCTACAAATTTTGGGTCTTCATTGAAAATATTTGGTAATGAGGCATCTAAAAGTCTTGTTTTCAAAAGATTAGAATTCCAAAAAGTTTGAAATTCGGCTTCTGGTGTGGCAAATAAAATCAGTTCTTCATCAATACTTCCCCAAACAATATTATTGATAAAATAGGCTTTTAGGTTTTCTCTAATTACTTGTTGATTTCCTAATGTATCTACAAATGCTAAGACATTCGAAAGCTCAAAAGAAGGTTCTTCTCTAAAAAAATCAAACCCAAAATTGGCAAAGGTATTATTATAAAAATAATAATTTCCTCCTGCACCTGCTGCAAAGGTTCGGTTCAAACAATTATGAATAAGCGTATTTTGAATCAAAACATCAGAATTCAAACAAAAAACACCTGCATCAGCCATATTTTTAATTTCTGTGTTTTCAATAACTAAATCTAGAATTGTGTCATTATCAGGTGTTCCAAAACGTATTCCTGTTGTAGCATTTTCTATTAGAGCATAAGAAATTCTATTATTTTTGCTGTTTTCTCCAAACAAAACGCCAAACCATTGCCCTAATGCACCTTCGAAACTTCCATCATTTCTAAAACTTCCTAGCTCTACATTTTCGGTAGCATTTCCATTTATTTCCAAAGAACCAGCGACCAAAAGTGCAGCATCTGTCAGAAAAGCAACTTTTACACCTGCTTCTATGGTCAGTTTGCAATTTTCTTCTACCAAAACACTTCCTTTAATAATATACGGCTTTTTTCCACTCCAAACCGTCTGACAATCCAAAACAGAATCTTCCAACAAAATTCCATCTTGCAACCACACAACCAAAGGCAATCTTTCGATATTTCCATTACTTTCCACTACCAAAAAATCTTCTAATTTAGTAATCTCATCTGTATTTAAAGCAGGAGGAAGAATGTCTAAAAAAATACGCAAACTATCATTTCCTCTCAAAAAAATATCTGTTGCTTCTTGTCTTTTGATTCCATTTACTGTCAGACGAAAAGGCGAATTTTCTCCAGTTTGAAGTGAAATTTTTGAAATATTTAGAGCTTCGTTATTAAAATTTTTGACACTTACTCGTTTTACAGGCGACTCAAAACCTGTATAAAGCGTATCAAAAAATACAGTATCAGGCGAAAAACTAATTTTGTTGCTGCTATCTGTACTAATCATTTCATCTCTTGGCTCACACGAAAAAAGTGAAATAGAGAAAATACTAACAAGTAAAATATAAAAAGTATGTTTTTTGGGAAATGATTTGACTGTATAATTCATTCTTTGGTAGCTTATTGA
>PFKD01000097.1 GCA_002784125.1 Flexibacter sp. CG_4_10_14_3_um_filter_32_15 | reverse complement strand
AAAAGTTTAAGGCAAGCCTTAATAAAGACTACTTAGAAGAATTAGTTTTTGCATAAATCTTTCGTGCGTTTACCCTAAAATAGAATTAAAATAGAGTAACTTTGTAAATTAATTCAAAGTCATTCCTTATTCGTTCAAAAAAAGAGATTTATGAGATTTTTATTTGTTCTAGTTTTCATTCTTTTAAGTGTATTTCCTCAAACTTCTTTTGCTCAAAAAGCAACCAACAAAACCATAGAAAAAAAACCAACTTTAGAAACCATAGAAGATACCACCCAAGCTGTATCAAGAGTAGAACTTTTGAAAGCTGGTGTTTTGGAAGGCGATGTGCTTCCTAATGGCGAAAAAGTACGTATTCTAAAAAAAGATGAACGAGGACAAGTTCAGTTCAAACAGAAAAACACCGTCATGTATGCCGATAGTGTTTTTCAATATATTGATAGAAATCAAATTGAGGCGTTTGGAAATATTCGCTTTGTAGAGCAGGATAGCCTTACGCTGGTGGGCGATACATTATACTATGACGGCTATACAAAAGTGGCAAAAGTGAGAGGCAATGTAGTGATGCAAGACCAAGAAAAAACCGTCCGAACACGAAAATTAAATTATAATCTCAAGACCAAAACAGCTTATTATTTTGAAGGAGGAACTGTTACAGATAAAACTTCACGACTGACAAGTGATAAAGGTTATTACAACACAAATTCAAGAATAGCTACTTTTCGTGGCAATGTACAGGCGCTTAGCCCAGACCAACAATTATTTGCTGACTCAGTAGCTTACAATACGCTTACCAAAACAATATTTTTTGATTCAGAAGGAAAAATAATCAACAAAGACGGAACAATCAATGCCGTAAAAGGAACACAAATCAATGCTCAAACGGGTATTCTGAAAACGGCAGAAGGTGCAAATGTGGCTACTCGCATCGAAAACAGAGAGTATATCATTTCAGCCAATTTTATTGATTATGATAATCTGACTGAAAAAGGAGTTTTTAAAGAAAATGTACAGCTTTATTATAAGAAAGAAAAAATTACCATTTTTGGAGATGAAGCCTATTATGATGGAATAACAAGCCGTTTAGATGCTTATGGAGATGCTCTTTTGGTAAAACCTTTCAAAAATGACACACTTTATATTTCGGCTGATACCTTGATTGCGATGAATGATAGTGTGGCAGCACAGCAGCGTTTTTATGGATATAGAAATGTAAAGATTTATAAGCAAGATTTGCAGGGAATTTGTGATTCATTGAATTATGACTTAGAAGATTCGATTATTTATTTTGATTATGACCCTGTTTTGTGGAATACTTCAAACCAACTTTCAGGAACGAAAATTAAAGCCAAACTAAGAGATAATACCGTTGATTCACTTACCATTACAGAAAAAGCATTTGTTATTTCAGCTGATATTTTTGGACAATTTAATCAAATAAAAGGTCGGAATTTGTTAGCCGTTTTTGATAGTGGTTATATAAAACGGGTAAATATAGATGGAAATGGTGAGAGTATTTATTTTATTTTAGATGAACAAAAAGATAAAGAAACACTCTTAAAAGGAATGAATTATATAAAATGTAGTAATATTATTATGAAATTTATTGCAGATAATGAGCTAGAAGAAATACTGTTTTTACAACAACCAGAAGGACAAGTAATTCCTCCTCAGCTTATCACAAAGAAAAATTCAGAGCTTAATAATTTTAGTTGGCGCATCGACGAAAAACCAACTTATAATATGATTATGAATGGAAGAAGTACCGAAGAAGCAGCCAAAAATACCTACAAAGTAAAAGATATAGATGGAAACCGAATTATAGATAGTGAGTTTTTTGGTGTTTACTTGAGTGAAGACAAGACCAAACTAACGTATTACAATCCAAAATTACCTCCTAGAAACCTTGAAAATGAATTTTTCTTGTATGTTTATCCTGAAAATAAAAGAGATTTACCTAAAGAATTTAAGTTGTATGGGTATGTAGTTATTCCATTTTATAATATGGATACAGAGGTCTATAAACCCAATCAGCCTTTTTACTATACCCAAGAGTTGCCAAAGTTTAAGATTAAAAAAATTACGACGGGACAAAAAATAAAAATAGAGATAGACGAAGAAACAGGAGAAGTTATTCCTAATAAAGACCCTGTCAAGACTTGGAAGGAAACGTATGAATTTTATTAGGAATTAGGGGCGAGGGAATGGGAATTGGGAGCGAGAGATTGGGAAATTCAGAATTATTTTTTCATAATCAGCTTTATTCTTTCCATTCTAACTTATAAAATCTAAATTCTTAATTTATTTTAAGGTTAGTTTATCATAAAACTCAAACAATATTGGATTTAATTTCTTTGAATGAAATGAACTTATTTTTATAATTCATTTTTTAAATCAATAATCAATTACACTCATTTTTTATGCAAATCAAAGACGCAAAAGTAATCTTGACAGGTGGCAGTACAGGAATCGGTTATGCAACAGCCAAACTTTTAAAAGAACAAGGAGCAGATGTTTTTATCTGTGCCAGACACGCAAAAGACGTACAAAAAGCTATTTCAGAATTGGGAATAAAAGGAACAACTGCCGATGTTTCGAACGAAGCCGATGTCAAAAATCTCTTCGCAAAAGCTCTTCAAGAAATGGGAGGAGTTAATGTAGTAATAAATAATGCCGGAATTGGTAGTTTTGCTTCTCTTGTCGATACTTCGGTAGAAGATTTTACAAAAACGTGGGAAGTAAATGTAAAAGGTGCTTTTATGGTAGGAAAAGAAGCAGCCAAACATTTCCAAAAAGAAGAATATGGAAATATCATAAATATTGCTTCTACGGCTTCTCAAAAAGGTTTTGCAAACGGAACAGCTTATTGTTCTAGCAAATTTGCCTTAGCTGCCATGACAGAATGTTGGCGTGCAGAACTTCGCAAATACAATGTCAGAGTAATGCAAGTCAATCCGAGTGAAGTAGTAACACCATTTTTTGATAAAGTGGGAGCTACTCAAGACAAAGAAAATAAAAGTAAACTGCACGGAATCGAAATTGCTCATACTATTTCTTCTCTTCTTTCTATGAACGATGTCGGTTTTATTACTGATGCAACTGTTTGGGCTACAAATCCGAAGTAGGGGCAAGGAATTTGAAACGAGGGAGCGAGAGCTGGTGAATAAGAATTACTAGAGAAATAAAAATTCCCTAAAACTCAAAAGGGGGGCATAACAAATTAGCTACGCTGCTCTTCGGGTGTCGCTTAGTCAATTTGTATTACGTAGGGAAATGGCTTGCCTTTTCCCTACTAAAAACGACATTTTGAGATGCGCCCACAATTTAAGAGTTACTGAATATTAAATCCTTTCTCTCCATGATAGGCTTCATCTAGTCCTGTTGCTTCCATTGTTTCATCTACTCGTGCGCCTTTTGTTACAAACGAACTTACAAAATAAACGATAGTAGTGGTAATAGCTGAATAAGCAATGACCATCAAAATAGCCAATAATTGAACACCTAATTGTTGAATATTTCCATACAAAGCACCAATAGCATCAGTATTAATAGCAGGATTTGCAAAAATACCAGCAGCTAATGAACCCCAAATTCCGACCAAACCATGTATTCCAAAAGCATCTAAAGTATCATCATAATCTAATAAATGTTTGAGTTTGATAACACCATAATAACCTATCAGACCAGAAATAAGACCAATCGCCAGCGCACCACCTACACCCACATACCCACAGGCAGGCGTAATTCCGACTAAACCCGAAACAGCCCCAGAAGCAACGCCCAAGAGACTAGGTTTTTTCTTATTAAACCATTCAATTCCTATCCAAGAAAGTCCTCCAATACTGGCAGCTACATTGGTTACTAAAAGAGCATTTGCAGCCGTTCCATTTGCTCCCAAAGCACTTCCTGCATTAAATCCAAACCAACCAAACCACAAAAGAGCCGAACCGACAACAGTAAGCGTAAGCGAAATAGGCATTTCGGTTGCTTTACCAAAATCTTTTCGTTTTCCTAACAAAAGAGCCAATACAAGTCCTGCTACACCTGCATTGATATGAATAACTGTTCCACCTGCAAAATCTAACTCGCCACTATTACTCAAAAATCCACCTCCCCAAACCCAATGCGTAATCGGACTATAAACAAGCAAAACCCACAAAAAAGAAAAGATAAGCCAAAAAGAAAACTTCACTCGTTCGACAACCGAACCACTCACAATAGCTACAGCAATCGCAGCAAAAGTTCCTTGAAAAACTACAAAAAGTAATTTAGGAATAGAAGTTCCGTCAGCTATTTCATTGATACCTATATTTTCTAAAAATAAATTATTAAAAGAACCTATAAGCGCATTTCCTTCACTAAAGGCAAGCGAATAACCTACTACAACCCACGCCACCGAAGCAACACAAAAGGAAACATAACTCATTCCGACAGTATTTAAGGTATTTTTGCTATGCGAAAGTCCACCATAAAAAAGTGCCAAACCAGCAGGAGTCATCAGCATAACAAGGGCAGTTGCAATCAAAACCCACGCTGTATCGCCCGTATTAAGAGTTGAAGTTGTTTCTGTTTCTTGAGCAAAAACAAAAAAGGGAAATAAAGTAAGAAGAGCAGATAAGCTAATTTTTTTGAGAATAGAAGTCATGTTTTAGTTTTTTAGAAAAATCACAGAATTAAATTAATGGTGTGTTTTTTAATCACTTTTCTTAAAAAAAAATACTAATTGTAGAAAAATGTGTGTGTTTTTTAGGTTTGTTATGCAAACATAACGAAAATATCGTAAAATAAACTATAAAAACAAAACCGGGTGTATAACAAATTGTCGTTTTTTGTAGGGAAAAGGCTTGCCTTTTCCCTACGTAATACAAATTGACTAAGCGACACACAAAGAGCAGCGTAGCTAATTTGTTATGCACCCACAAAACCCAAGGCTATTTTTTTCCAAAAAAAATAAGCACAAGATTTTGTTTTGTGCTTATAGAAATAGTTTGATAAAAAATAGTTTAATTTCCTACTTTAATATTAAATGTTAGTGTTCCTACTGTAGATTCTGTGGCAGGTTTGGAAAGTGTACGTTCAAATTTTGTATTCAAAACAGCATTTTTATAAGCTGTATAAGTGGCAATACCAATACTTGGACTTTTTTCTTTTAAATCAACCTTGATTACATTTCCATTCTGATCGATAGTAATATTGAATACTATTTTTCCTTGTTCGTTTAATGTGTCGTTGGGTTTAGGTTTGGTTATCCATCTCCAGCCTACAACGCTAATTTCTGCACCATCTTTGACACCTATTTTTCCTTTATCTTCTGGGTCGTCAGAGTTTCCTTGTTTGTCTTTTGTTTTTGCATCTCCTTCTTCATTTGAGTTGTTTGTAGTTTCACTCTTTTTTTCTTCTTTTACTGGAGTTGGTGTTTCTTGTTTTTTCTCTTCTTGTTTCTCTTCCTTTTTTTCTTGTTTTGGTTCTTGCTTCGTTTCTTGTTTTTCTACTTTTGGTTCAACTTTCTTTTCTTCCTTTTCTTCCTTTTTTTCTATTTTCTCCTCTGTTTTCTCCTTTTTTGTATCAGGAACACTTACTGTATTGTCATTTTTAGTTGCTTGAATATCAGGCGTTTGAGTTTGTTTTTGAGGTATAATATCTTGTATTTCTTCTACTTCCACTTCTTCTGTTTCACTTTCAGTAATTGACGGAGTAAACTCACTTTGAGAAGGCGAAGGTGTTTCGGTAGGTGTAGCTACATTTCCAAAAGTTATTAAAGTAATCCCAGCAGGTTCGGGTGCAGGAATAGGACGCTCCCAAACAGAGCTAAAAAAAAGAAGAATCGCCAAAAAAATATGAATGATAATAGCTACAATAGCAACCATTACACGTTCGTTAGGAGAAAGAACAGAATCAGAATTTATCTCAGAGTTTACCATGGAGTCAAAGAATACTAATTTATTTTGGCTCTTATCTGATATTGGACTGATAATAAACAAGTTTTGTGATTACCAAATTTTATTC
>PFKD01000166.1 GCA_002784125.1 Flexibacter sp. CG_4_10_14_3_um_filter_32_15 | reverse complement strand
AGCTCTAATAAAGTTCATTTTTGAGGTTCTACAAAGGTTACGTTGCGCTGCAACTGAAAATCAAATACTTAAAAATGTCACTCATGTTGATCTTTATTTATTTATTTTAGGAATTGTAGTTTCTTTGTCTGCTTTTTCTTGTAGTGAAAGTGAAGAGATTATTCTTGAAAGTGAGCCAGAACCTTTTTTATTGATGAAATTTATCAATGAATCTGATTATGATTTGAGTGAATTAAAAATGTTCGGAAAAACTCAACTCCCTAATTTAGCAGTAGGACAAGAAACGGAATTTATAGAAATGGATACTTATACTTACCCTTACAGTGCCAAAATAAATCACAAGGTACAAGATACCGTAGGAAGACCTCCTCGTAAAATATGTGGAAATGAAACGCATGAAGTAATAACAAAGGGAAAGTACACAGTTAAATTGACGGTTGCTTTAGGATACACAGATTGGGATTTTAGTGGATATGACTATATTGAACCCTATGAATGCTTGTTCTTGTTTTCTGAAATAGTAAAAGAATAAACTTTATTTCTAATTGACAATTCATTCCTTCAAAATCTAAAATCTAGTTTTTGAAGGAATTTTTATGTAAAAACACTTATTGCAAAATCATTCTACAAAAACAAGTATTATTTTACGCTCAAAAATTTTACCTTTGTGGAGTAAACAGAAATTAAACCGATTAAGATAACTATTTATTACTTTTTCTTATGGCAAAAGGACTACCTACACGCAAAAAAGATTATTCAGCGTGGTACAACGAACTCGTAAAACAAGCAGATTTAGCAGAACATTCAGCCGTTCGTGGTTGTATGGTTATAAAACCCTATGGTTTTGCAATTTGGGAAAAAATGCAACGTGTTTTAGATGATAAATTTAAAGAAACAGGACACAGCAACGCCTATTTTCCTCTTTTTGTTCCCAAAAGTTTGTTCGAAGCCGAAGAAAAAAATGCTGAAGGTTTTGCCAAAGAATGTGCTATCGTTACGCATTACCGTTTGAAAAATGACCCAGATAACAAAGGGAAATTAATGGTTGATCCAGATGCAAAACTAGAAGAAGAACTCATCGTTCGTCCGACAAGTGAAGCTGTTATTTGGAATACCTATAAAAATTGGATTCAATCCTATAGAGATTTACCTCTTTTGATTAATCAATGGGCAAATGTGGTGCGTTGGGAAATGCGTACTCGTTTGTTTTTGCGTACTGCCGAATTTTTGTGGCAAGAAGGACATACAGCTCACGCTACCAAACAAGAAGCGATTGAAGAAACTGAACAAATGATACATGTGTATGCTGAATTTGCAGAAAATTATATGGCAATGCCTGTTATCCAAGGTTTGAAAACAGAATCCGAACGCTTTGCAGGTGCTGAAGAAACCTATTGTATTGAAGCACTTATGCAAGATGGAAAAGCACTTCAAGCAGGAACTTCTCACTTTTTAGGTCAAAATTTTGCAAAAGCATTTGATGTAAAATTTGCAGCAAAAGACAACAAATTAGATTATGTTTGGGGAACTTCATGGGGTGTTTCTACTCGCCTAATGGGTGCGCTCATTATGGCTCATTCCGACGATGAAGGGTTGGTTTTGCCTCCAAAACTTGCTCCTATTCAAGTCGTTATCGTTCCAATTTATAAAAATGAAGATGATTTAAAGGAAATAAAAAGAGCTTTAATTCCTCTTATACACGACCTAAAAGCTGCTAATATTTCTTTAAAACTAGATGATAGAGATTCTTTCCGTCCAGGGTTTAAGTTTGCAGAATGGGAATTGAAAGGCGTTCCTGTTCGTTTGGCAATTGGAATGCGTGATGTAGAAAATGGTACAATAGAAGTAGCTCGTAGAGATACAAAAGAAAAAATGTCTTGGGAATTGGAAAATGTAGGCGAAAAAATCGAACAACTTTTGAAAGATATTCAACAAAATATTTATGATAAAGCCTTAATGTTCCGAACTTCAAACACGATGTATGTAAACACTTGGGAAGAGTTCGAAAAGGCACTTGACGCAGGTGGTTTTGTGGCTGCACATTGGGACGGTACAGCCGAAACAGAAAAACAAATTAAAGACAAAACAAAAGCGACAATTCGTTGTATTCCTTTGAACAATCTACTAGAAGACGGAACATGTATTCTGACTGGAAAACCTTCAAAAGAACGTGTTTTATTTGCTAGAGCGTATTAAAAATCATTGTTTTATTCAAACTTTAGTCTAAACCCTAAGGGTCTTTGAGACCCTTAGGGTTTTTGCTTAACAAAAATTATGAAAAAATATTTCTTTCCGTTCTATTTTATTATGTTTCCATTTTTTGCATTTTCACAAGCTCATGTAATGCGAAACTTTCAACCTTCGCCTTTTTTAGATACGACGGCTATTCATTCTACTGACAAAACCTACTTTGCAGTTACTAATTTTGTAGGACATACTTCTAGGGGATTTCAATCGACAGAAAATTCACAGGGTTGGAATGCACAGGTTTGTGGAATGTTTGATATTGTGAGGTGGAAAGGAAAAAATAAAAATAACAAAAATGATGTAGGTTTGCACTCTATTACCTTTTTTTCTTCTATAGAAGTAAATGCAAATATTTATAATAATATTGCTTTCAATCCTCGTGGAATTATTTTACAAGAAAGTTTTGCCTATTTCAATAAAAGAAAAAATTTTACATGGAATATTGGTTTTACACACAAATCAAGACACGAAATAGATAGCGATTCGCCTCCCAACGACACTACTTCAAGAATTGGTTATCAACCTACCTCAAGAGTAGCAATTTTGAATGGTCCTCACATAGAAATTCTTAGTGATAAAATAAATCTTTCGCCAACTATCACGACAAATATTTGGGGACGAGCAGAATATTACACTATTTCAGAAGATAGTCGTTTTCCTCTTATTTCAGAAGAACAAAGTTGGGATTATATGACTGGAATGGTTCTTTTAGGTGGAAGAATTGATATAAAACTGAGTAAGAAAGAAAAAAATGTATGGGGTTTTTATAATCGTTCGTGGGTAAATACAGCCATTTTTTCGAATAAAGTAAAAGAAGAGGGAGGTAAAAATTTCAAGTTCAATTACAGAATAGAATCAGGATTTGATTTCAGAGGACTAAAAGGAAAAGCTGATTTTTTTGTAGCAAGAGAACATTTCTTTGATGATTTGTCTAGCCCACGACCGATTTC
Organism: Flexibacter sp. CG_4_10_14_3_um_filter_32_15; assembly: GCA_002784125.1. Taxonomy (GTDB): domain Bacteria; phylum Bacteroidota; class Bacteroidia; order Cytophagales; family Bernardetiaceae; genus Bernardetia. The sequence continues at coordinate 2,641 of PFKD01000166.1, read as the reverse complement.
TTCATCAGTTTGGCTTATCGGAATTCGTGGTAGAGGGTTTTTGTTTTTGTAGAGAATCAAATAAATTTATTTCAATCAAAAAAAACCTATTCCAACTAAGAAATAGGTTTTTTCACTTCTATCTATTCAATCAAGATAATTTACTTGATTTATTTTTACTTTTCTAATTTATTTTTTAGCGATTGGGTCAGCATTTCCATCAGGGTCGTTCAATACGTTTCCTTGTGTATAAACTGTACCACCATTGATAAGTAAGATACCAGCTACGTGAGGAGTTGCCATTGAAGTACCACTAATTGTACGGTATCCACCACCAGTCCAAGTAGATTCAATATTTACACCTGGTGCACAAACATCAATCGGAGGGTTTGCAAAGTTTGAGAAACTAGCATAACGACTGTTGATATCCATTGCCGAAACTGTCAAGATACGACTTCCATTTACACGACCTGGAGAAACATTATTTGCATTTTGTGCTTCGTTTCCTGCTGCTAAAGCAAAATAAACACCTGCATTAGCTGCTCTAGTTACAGCTCTGTCTAAAGTAGTAGAACGTCCACCACCCAAACTCATATTTGTAACATCATTTGCATACGCATTTGCTCTTACATAATCTACTGCTGAGATAACAGCCGAGTTAGACCCACTGCTTCCAGCAAATACACGACAAGAAACGACTGTTGCGCCTGCTGCTACACCAACAACACCAATGTTATTATTTTTGGCTGCGATTGTACCTGCTACGTGTGTTCCGTGTCCGTTTCCATCTTGCGTTCCAGAATATCCATTTACAAAAGAACGACTAAACTGAGTATCTACTGTCAAATCAGAGTGATTTCCATCAATACCAGAGTCGATAACCCACGCCCAACGAGTTCCACCTGCATAATTTCCATATCCTACACGAGAAATTCCCCAAGGGATAGATTGTGCTTCTGTTCTTGAAACTGTATTTGTACTTCCTTTGTCTTTATCTTCAAATCCATCTGAAATACGCATGACTTGGTCTTGTTCTACATATTCTACACGAGGATCGCTTCCGATAGCTTTAATTTGCTCATCTGTGAATGTTCCTGCAAAACCCAAAAGGGCATCACCATAAACATACTCAATAGCGTTTGGCTCTACACCAAACTCTGAAACCATTTTGCTTACTGCTTCTGTGAGTCTAGCTTGTTTTGCTTCAAAGTTTTTTAGGTTTGTCGCTCTATCTGCTACAGGAGCAACAGCTACTTTGCTTAATTTTTGTCCGAAAGTACCGTCTTTTAGTACTACAATAAATTGATTTTGAATAAACTCTTCAGAGCCTTTAGTTTCTTCAAGATTAACTTGTTCTAACTCTGTAATTGCGTCATTTTGGAGTGCATCTTGACATCCAAAAAATGTTAATGAACCTGCAAGGCTTAAGCCGAGGATAAATCTGTTTGAAAAATTGAATTTTGGCATAATAATATTAGTTGTAAAGGGGATTAGACTTGTGTTATATTTTGCGTCTAAAACATTTGCAAGTAGATAATTCTGTTTGATAATTCCAAATATTACATGAGGTTTTTTTAATTATTACATTATTCTAAGAAGGTAAAACGGAGAAATATTAATTAATACTGCTTATAATAAATTTTGTATTACTTATAAATAAACGTGATTTATTCTGATTTTTTTAATAAAGTCAAAATTTTATATCTATAAGTTTGATTTTTTAAGGATAATAACCTATGTGTAAAATTTTTTATAAAATTTTTAAAAAAAATATCTCAAGGGGGGTAAATTAGAAAAATGAAACACTTTTTTTGTTAGTTAGGTTAATTAATTTAGCTCTTAAACAAAAAAAAATAGGTTTAGAGCTTTTTAGAGCCTATTCCTATTTTAAGTTGAAGGAAATACATAAAAATTAGCATTCATTTTATACAAAACAACTTTAAAAAATCTTATTTTTCTAAGTTTTGTCTAATTCTGTTAAAAATGTAACACAATAGTGGTTTCTGTACTTTACTATTTTTTGTAGGTTTTCTTAGACTAATTATGACTATAATCCCCTAATAATTTGTCTGTATCTTCGCAAGTGTGCTTTCATTTTTATCCAAAAAGCAAGAACTAAATATAAAAAAATGGGAGAACCAAAAGTAATAAAGGAAACATATATAAAAGAGAGGCGAATGCTTTCAGAAGAAATTCCTAGGCGTTCTCCTATTTTGGCACAAACTCCAAAAGCATTTTTTTCAAAGAAATAAAGTAGTTTTTTCATTATAATAATAAGTTAGTATAAGTTTTAAGCAGTTGAGTAAAATTATTCTATTTTTTTATTTTCCTTTTCTAATGAATTTAAAAAAAAAATAAATTGTTGATAATCAAGAGGTTGGGTGTTTTTTTTGTAGTTCTCTGTATATCTGTTTTTCCAAAAAATAAATAGTTCAATTTTGTAAAATATGTTACAATAATAATAAAAAAATTAGACAAAAGGTTATTTCTTTGGCAGAAAAATAGTTTTTAAAAAAAGCACAACATTTTGTTAGTTGGAGAATAATTTCTATAAAACAGATTAATAGATATTCAATGCGAATAAGGAGTTAAAATTCAGTTAGAATTATGAATGCAGCCGTTAATTTAGAAAAAATATGTAACCATAATCCTTTTTCTGACC
>PFKD01000082.1 GCA_002784125.1 Flexibacter sp. CG_4_10_14_3_um_filter_32_15 | reverse complement strand
CCAGACAGTGCAATTTTGCCAGAACGACCTACGGCAATGTTTGATACGATAGCATTTGAAGGCAATGTTTCTTCAAATCTTGCTTGACCGTTTGGTGTAAAACTATGCAAAAATCCTTCTCCCACAACAAAGACATTCCCAAAATCATCAGTATCAATTCCTTTTGCTGCCTTTGGAACAGATTTAAGCCATAACAAACGACCATATTCATCGTATTTTGCGACAAAACCGAGTTCTGCTGTTGTTCCATTTAAGTTTAGAATTGTTCCATTTTCATCAGTTGCATTTAGGCTAGTTTTGAAAGAACCTGCCACTAAAACATCTCCAAAAATATCCGTTGTAACGGTCGTACTTTTTGCAGAAACTGGCGAAATAAGTTGATTTGCCCAAAGTAGTTTTCCGTTTGGTTGATAACGAATTACAAATCCATTTTCTCCTGTTTGAGTAAATGTTGTATCACTTCGAAGTGTCGAAACGGTAGCTGTATTAGTCGTAAAACCTGCTGCAATAGCGTGTCCACCTAAGTCGGTTGCTACGCTTGTGATTTGGTTAGCTTGTTCTCCTGCTGTACTGATTGCCCAAACTACATCTCCATTGGCTGCATATTTTATCAAAACACCGTCAGTTTCTCCTTTTGAAATAAGGGTTGTATCTCCAATCGTTACAGTTTGATTAAAAAATCCTCCTACGATTGCTTCGCCTTCGGTTGTGGTGGCGATTGAGCTAGTTTGGTCATCTCCACTGCTTCCCCAAGAGCGATTCCAAAGGATATTTCCTGCTGTATCTCTTTTGACTAAATATCCATCTCTCAAACCTCTTGAATTTAAAGAATTTGAGCCAAAATTAAGATTGTTTGAGAAGACACCACCTTCAAAAATAAATTCTCCATTTACATCAACATCTAATCCTTCTGAAAAAGCAGAAGTGGCAGAGGTAGAGCGATTTGGAATTAAATTAAGGCTATCATTTATAATAGTTGCTCGTCCGTTTCGTGTACGGATTTGAACTTCTTTTACATCTGAAATAATCTCACAAGCATCTTCTGAAACTACTTTTACTTGATAATTTCCTGACTGATTAGCTATCAAAATTGGACTTGTAGCATTCGGAATATCCACTCCATTAAATTGCCATTGGTATTCATACTCTCTTCCTAGTGGTGTCGCTAAAGCTCCAATAACTGCCGAACCATATCCAATAACAGGATTTTGTTGAGGTAAAATCTGTACTTCTGGAAAAATGGAAAAGTGAGTTCCTACACTTGACTGGCTACAACCAAACTCGTTTTCTGCTTCTACGCTATATGTTCCTTCTTCTGTGATTACAATAGAATTTCCATTATTTCCTGTGTTTTGTCCGTCTTTGAACCACGTATAAGTAGTATTAGTTTGTGTGTTTTGAATAGAAATGGTTGTGCCTTCGTTGATACAGATATTGTTTCCAAAAGAAGCAAAATAATTTGTTGTACTGTTTGTATTCAATGAATTATTTTGAGTAGAAAGAAAAATTCTATTCAAGCCATCAAAAATAATTGTTTCTTTATCTGATTCTAAATTGTGTGTAAAAAGAATTGATTTGATTACATTTCCTCCTTCGTCATCAAGAACAAGAATAGTTGTTTGAGTAGCATCAAAAGAAATTCCATTTCCATTAAAAACACCATTTGAAGTAACTTGGTTAAATAAAATATGAGGATTATTTGCTTTATCGTGTGCAATGGTTCTTGGTTTTAATCCTTCTTTTGTTCCTAGATTTTCATTCCACAAAATCTGTCCATCGTTATCATATTTGATAATAATCGTTTCTAATTTTTGCTGATTGGCTGTACTATTTACATCAAATTTTTGATGTGAAATAATTTTTTGATTGTTCAAAAGGCTATATACTTCACCTACGGTTTGAAAAGAAGCAATTAGATTATTTTGATTGTCTAAACTAAATTTCAAATCATTGACAAGTGATAGACCTTCATGAAAAATAATATTTCCATTTGCATCTAATTTTAGAAGATTTCCCATTCGAAGCCCTCTATTTGTCCAGTCTTGATTTTCGTAACTTCTGATACAAGGAGGAACAGAACCCACACCTGAAATGGTAACGCTATCTGCTCCAATAAAAGAGAAAAATAGATTTCCATTTTCATCAGTTTCGAAACTGCGAATGTTATTATCAGTAGTTTGTGAACCTGCTAAAGTAGAATTGATATGTTGAGAATAGACACTACTTTTTATTTCTTTTGTCCAATTTATAGTTCCGTTTGTATTGTATTTAATTAAAGCAAAATCATTATTTAGAGAAACAGAGTTATTATTTGTTCCAAAAAATAAACCTCCACTTTTAGCAATTAGATAAATATTATCTTGGTTTGCAGTAAAGAAAATGTTGTCATTATCCGTAGAAAGAATAAATTTAGTATTCCAAATCAAATCTCCTTCTTGATTGTATTTTATCAAAAATCTATCTCCAGTAGTTGCATTGATAGAAACTATCCTATTTCTGTCTGTTAAAGTAACAGAAGTAGAAAGGGCTTTACCAATTAGATAAATATTTCCTTGTTTATCATTTTTGATGTCTGTAATATTGATATTTTCTAATGTAAAAAGGAATTTGTTTTGTTCTTTGGCATTCATTTTCAAAAACACAGAATTTGTAGCTCGGTTTGCAACTCTAAATGTATTCTTTTTGTATGCTGTAACTAACGTATTTTTAAAATCTTGCCCTGTTGCAGAAGAAGAAAATGAATTAATAAAATTCCAATCTTGTGGTGCAGTAGAAAAAACCAAACTATTGGGTAGTGGACGAACTGTAATTGTTTCATCCAATGAAATTGTGCCATCTTGATAAGAAACTGTCTTTATTCCTTCGTTCAAGAAAGAGCCATTTTGAGTAATTTTTCCTTCTCTATTGCTAAAGGCATCTATAAAATTAGGCGAAGCATCATTTCCAAAACTCCATTCTGCATTCGCTCCCAAAAGGTCAGTTGCTTCTAAAATAATTGGTTCACCTACACAAACTTCATTATCTGAAACCGAAAAAGTAGCAGGTGCGCTCAAGTATTGTCCTACACTTCTACGAGAACAACCCTGTGCTGTCGTGGTTTCTACTTGATAAAAACCTGTTTGATTCGCAACATAAGAAGTCGAAGTTGCTCCATTTATAACATTTCCGTCTTTGTACCATTGATAAGAAACCGAAGGCGCACCAGCTTCTAAAGTTGCTTGTAGATTTATGCTTCCGTTTTGTGGTAGCGTTTGGTTGTAGTTGTATTTGGCGATTATACCATATTGAAAATTAGTACTTGTTCTTGTATCTGTAATTGTATTTGAACCAATAGAAAACGGATGAAAAGAATTAGTAGATAATGTCGCACCTACATACAAGACTCCATTTTTTGCTGCCATTATATCATTTAAATTAAAAGAAGATACTGTTGGTAAAATAGAAACAGATTTTCTAAGTGGCAAGCCATTTTGTGTATCATAAAAATGAACACTTTCGTTTGCAAAAACAAATAATTGATTATCATCTGTTTCAAAGGCATCTATAAACCCTACATTTACAGGTTTCACCCATTCTAAATTTCCAGTTGGATTTAATTTAATCAAATAATTACTTGACTTTTCGGTATAAGATTGACCTAAAATATTCCACAAAATATTAGTTCCTCCATTTCCAAAATTAAAATACAAATTACCGTATTTATCAAGTGTGTGTTTTGAAGCAAGCCAAGCAAAACTACCTTGTTCTGCATAGACACTCTTCGCATACAAAATAGAATTATTATTGTATTTGAGAATACATAAGGTTTGTACTCCAAAAGCAGTAGCTGAATTATCAATTATTATATTTCCATTAAAAGTAGTAATTACCCCTGTGAGTGCTGTAATAAACAAATTTCCGTTTTCATCTGCTGAAATTCCCTTCCTTTTGGCAGCAGTATGTACCCAACCAAAACCACCAAAAGTATGCAGATTTTGATTCAATGCTCCATTACTTGTATTATATTCTACTAAAAAATTACCTTCATTTCCCCTAGCTAGAGATTGATTTGAGCCGTTTGTACTTGTTACTAATATATTATTTGCTTGCCATAACTGACCTAAAATATACAGTTTATTTCCCCCTGTTGCTAATAAAAGATCTGCTGTTGCAGCATAAGATTCTATTACATTTGACCAAAGTAATTCGCCACTTGAAGAATATTTCACAACAAACCAAGAATGAGAATAGGTCGTGGGAGTTAGTGTAACTCCAGCACAACCATTAGAAGGTAAAGTAATAGTATTAGTAAATTGCCCTGTTGCAAAAACATTATCAAATTCATCAACGGCTACTTGTGCAGCATTTGGAATTTTCCATTGAACAGTTCCTTGTTTGTCTATTTTAGTAACATTTGGAGGAAAAGGTGCTATAAATCCATAAGTTTCCTGCAAATATTGGTCTTCTGTCCATTGTCCACCTACATATAAGTTTCCTTTGCTATCTATATCTGCATTTGTAATATTGGTATAATATCCATCTCCAACCCATATAGGAGGTGCTTTTGGATTTTTATGCACCCATTCCCAAGGGTCATTTTGAAGTGAAGAAACAGGGTTTGGATTAACGGTTACATAATCTGTACGAGTAATATTATCACTTTGATAAGTGAGAGAAGGAGAATAAACACCTGCATCTTCAAAGATATAATTAAGAGGATAATAATTTGCATATATGTTTTGCCCTGCAAAATTCCAAGTAATAGTGCTATACTGATTTGGCGTAGGAACAATAGTAGGTATAAAAGTAACAGATTCATCTTCACAGATTTCAGTAACGTTTGCTGTAAAATCAAATGTTCCTATTTTTATGTATGTTCCATAATTCAAACTCGAACACCCAAACTGATTGGTAGTTTTGAGTTGATAAAATCCTTCTTGCGTTACTGGATAAGTAGAAGAAGTTGCTCCTGCTATTTCTTGCCCATCTTTTATCCATTGGTAGGTAAGTGTTTCGCCACTTGCTGCTGGATTGGCTTGTAATAAAGCTCCTGATGGTAGTGTTCCTGCTTCTGCATTAAATTCTTTTAGTTCTGCTCCATTAACCATTTGGTTTCCCACTTCAAATAAAGTAACAATATTTTGTTTATTGTCTATTGTGAAAGTTCCAGAGATATGGTCAATTTCTTTTTTATAAAATTCTTTTCCTGTTGCTTCATTATAACCTACTATAAAACTTCTGTATGCAGGTGTAGTATTAGAAGAAGGAGCTAAAATATAATCTGGATAACTTACTCCTGCTGCTCTTTGTGAAGTTACCGATAAAAATGGATTATTATGGCTATCTACTTGCAAATTATTAACAAAAACAACACCTCCAAAAGTATGTGTCCACTGCCTTTGACCACTAGCATTTACTTTCATTAGAAAACAACTCTCTGCATAATCAGCTAAAAAAGAGTTAGCCCCTCTCATTTCTCCATCATAACTAAATTTCCTAGAATATCCACCTTGCAAATAAATGTTATTATTAGCATCAATTTTAAGACGAAGTGTTCGGAGTGGATATTCTCCAAATGGAGATACCATCATGTCAAAAGAGTATAGCTTTTTTACCCAAGCAAAACTTCCAGTCGGATTATATTTAGTTAGATAATTTTGACTATTTCCTGTACTATTTCCTGCAAAAGTTTCATTGTAAAAAAGAGAAGAACTTGATTTTTTAGAAGTAACAGCTACTGTTCCGTTCGAACTTACATCTACATCTAAATTTGACTTTACTATTTTTTAATCAAAATCCTGTGGATTTAGCTAT
>PFKD01000129.1 GCA_002784125.1 Flexibacter sp. CG_4_10_14_3_um_filter_32_15 | reverse complement strand
CAACAACAAATTGATGAATTTATGAAACAAATAAAAGGAGAAAGTCCGTAGTTGTCAGTAGTTTGTATTTTTGTCAAATAATTCAAAAATAGAATTTCAATAAAGCTAAAATAACACTAGAACAAAAATGGAAAAAAAATATTATTATCGCAATGCAATTTATGGAGGTGTGCTTATACTTTTGATGTTTTTGGTTTATAAATGCCGAAACACAGAAAATGTAGGCGATATTTTACAGACTCAAAATGAACAGTCCTATCAAGTTTATGGGGAAACACAAGGAACAACTTATACCGTAAAATATGTAGCACCAAAAGGAAATAATTATCAAATTGCCATTGATTCGGTTTTGGTGGCTTTTAGTCAAAGTCTTTCTACTTATATTCCTGATTCTGAAATTTCGGTTTTTAATAAAATGGAAAATACAGATAGTTCGATAGTTTTTCAGAATGAGTTTTTTTATCCTGTTTTGAAAAGTAGTAAAGAAATTTTTGAAATTAGTGAAGGAGCTTTTGACCCAACTCTTGCGCCTGTAATTCGTGTTTGGGGGTTTGGAGAAATGGCAGAACCAGAAAAAATTCCGTCTGACAAAATTGATTCTTTGCTAAACTTTGTAGGTTTTGATAAATATATTGTTTTTGACAAAACTTCCCTCAAAAAAACTAAAAAATACATTCAACTCAACTTTAATGCGATTGCTCAAGGCTATGCAGTCGATGTAGTGGCACTTTTTTTAGAGAATAAAAATATCAAAAATTATATGGTAGAAATTGGTGGAGAAGTACGAGCAAATGGAAAAAATACAAGTGGAGAAGGTTGGAAAATAGGAATTGATAAGCCGATTGAAGAAGGACAAGACAGTACACAAAATGACCAAAATAATCCAAAAAGACAGCTTCAAGCCATTGTAACATTGAATAATAAATCGGTAGTAACTTCTGGAAATTATCGCAAGTTTTATATCAGAAACGGCAAAAAATATCCTCACACTATCGATCCAAAAACGGGTTATCCTGTTACCCATACACTTTTGAGTGCGACAGTTTTGGCTGATAATGCGATGCGAGCTGACGGTTTGGGAACAACTTGTATGGTTTTGGGAAAAGATAAAGCCTTAGCACTAATTAAAAAATTAGAAAACACAGAAGTATTTTTGATTTATGATGAAAATGGAACTATCAAAACGACAATGACGAAAGGATTTGAAGATTCTATTGAAGAAATAAAGTAACAATTATTTCTAAAATACTTTTTAGAAAAATTAAGACTTGATTTTTTTGTTTATCTTTAATCTTTCCTTGTTAGAGTAGTTTTAGAATTATTCTGATTTTAAGAAAAAAATACTTCAAAATAAAATCATTGTTGTACTTTGGCTAGTAAATTGAATTATAATAAGTTCATCTAGTTACAAATTTCATAGAATGCTGTAACACTAATTTTATTCTAGTCCTAATAAAAAAATAATTATGAAAATTTTCCTTTTTGTGTGCAGTTTGTTTGCCTTTATGGCTTTTGGAACTTCTAATGCGAATGCTCAATGTAATGTAGATTCGATGGCTCAAGTAAAAGTTCTGAAAGATTTATCTAAAAATGGCTATCGTCTTTCGAAGAGTTATCGTGTGCAGCGTACTTGTAGAGGTTGTAATAATTTTAGAAACTATACAGTTATTATGACAAAAGGTAATACCTATACGCTCGTTGTTGTGAGTAGTGAAGGTGGTTCAGAGGGTATTATTGCTAATTTCAAAGAGCTTTCGGGAGCAATTATCGCTTCTAATTATGATGCTAATTCAAAGAAATTTTATACTTCCATTACTTTTCAATGTAACCGAACTGCTCCCTATTATCTCAACTTTCTGCCAAAAAATTCCAAAACTTCATGTGGAATGGCATTCTTAGCATTTAAAATGACTAAGTAAATGACTAATTGAAGTTTAGATAATTTCAAAACAAAATTAATTTCCAAAAACCTAATTCAAAACAGAGTTAGGTTTTTTATTGGATAAAGTTTTAAAGAACTGCAAAGCAGAAAATTGAAACAAAATGCTAAAAAAGTGAACAAAATTTATGTATTTTGCATAGTAATTAAGTAGCTGACAGTTTCCAACTGTCAGAAAACAGTTTAAGTTGAATCGACAGTTGGAAACTGTCTGCTACAGTAAAATATCAAAAATGAAAAGAACGGCATTCTATCTCGCTTTATCGCTTATTCTAACAGGATTAGTTTTTCTTGTTTTGGCTGTTCAGAGTTGGCATAAAGAACAAATCCGTCAGACAAAATACGAACGTACTTTGGGTAGAGTAGTTCAAATAAAACCTCTTCCAGAAGACAAAAGTTATCCTGTCATTGGTTTTTATGCCTTGGATAGTCAGAAAATAATGGTTCATGCAAAACACGAAGTTTCTCGTTTTTCAAGCTATGAATTGGGCGAAGTAGTCGAAATTTATTACGATATTATCAATCCAGATGATACGCATATTGTGCGTTATGAGTGGTTTTGGATGAGTTTTTTGTCTATTACAGGCATTGCATTTGTTGGTGGAGGCGTAATTTGGGGTTTACTGATTTGGCTTCGTGCTAATCGTAGAAATTGGCTTTTAGAAAAAGGAAGTGTTTTGGAAGGTGTCATCCAAGCTGTCGTGCAAGACCCACAAATTATGCTACAAGACCAACCTGCTTTTATTATTTTGTGTGAATGGAAAAGAGATGAAAATTCAGGCGTTTTACTTTTCAAAAGTGAACCTCTAGCTTATGACCCAACCGAGCTTTTAGAAGAAAGAGAAACCTTACCAATTTATATAGATTTAGAAAATCCAGAAAATTATTGGATTGATATTTCTTTTTTGAATGAAGAAAAAGTAGAAGTACAAACAGTAGAGAATACACAAGTAACAACAGAAGATTCAGAAAATAAACAAGAGTAATTTACGATTATTTTTTATCCAAACTTTTAGACTGAATTGTAGTCGGAGTATTCAATATATTTTTTTGAGGGTTACTTTTATTTTCAGGATTTGTTTCTTCCTTTGAAGAAATAGGCTCAAAAGTCAGAAAAACAGTCTTTTTGGTAAGATTTTCTAGTAGAGGTTTGAGCATTGTCTTTGCCATGGCTTGTGTCTGAACTAATATTCCAGATTCTAAAGCAGCTTTTTCAATTTGTTTTTCAGCTTTTGCAAATGCTTCTCCTACCAAGTTATCATTTTGCATAAAAGGCATTGATTCCGAATCATATACCTTAGATTTTTGATGGTCAATTTTGTAATAACACAATTCAGGAGCAGGCAAATGAACATAAATAGAATCGCCCACTTCGGTAATATCTTCGGCTTTGATGCGTGTCAAATCCATACAACCCACAGCTTCAGCAGCCACAATCAATAAAACTTTTGAATCTAAAACAGAGCTATAACCATTTTTTTGCTTGTGTTCGACAACGTCTTTGAAGTTATATTTTACGAGTTCTAACTTTCCTAAACTTTCCACTTCCTCCAAAACTGTCTGAAAACTCGTTTCTGTAACCGTTTCTCTAGGTGTTAATAATTTTTTTGCATCTTTTCGAAGAGTAACATAATACAACCCAAATCCGAGTAAAAGGACAATCAAAAGACCAGTAAGAGATTTTATTAAGTTATTCATTTTTTGGGTATTAGGGATTGAGAATTAGAGGCGAGGGACGAGAGATTAGGGATTAGTGAATGAAAATTAGAGATTGGAAAATACAACTTTAAACCACAGAGATTAAAGAGTTAAAAGAGAAATGAAAATTGTGTTTACTTCTAACTTCTAAAATCTGAACTCTAAATTTATTTTACATTCCTTTTTGTGCTGCTGCAATTAAGCTAATATCTTTAAAACGCATATTGAATTTTTTGCTCAAATGTTGATTTGTCAAGCCTCCTTGATAGCTATAAACGCCTTTTGCAAAACCCACGTCGGCATAAATCATTTCTTCGATACTTCCAAGTTCGCCAGCACGTAAAAGCAAGGGCGCAAAAATATTACTTAGTGCATTGGTTGCCGTTCTTGCTACACGAGAAGGAATATTTGGAACACAATAATGAATGACATCGTATTTTTTATAAATTGGTTTATGATGCGAAGTAGTTTCAGAAGTTTCGATACAACCTCCATAATCAATACTGACATCAATAATTACCGAATTTGGTTTCATACGTGATACCATTTCTTCTGTAACGACAGAAGGCGTTCTTCCGTTTTCTGGTCGGATTGCTCCCACTACTACATCAGCTTCTTCTAAAGCTGTTTTGAGTGTTCCCAAATCAAAAATGGAAGTAAAAAGGTGAGGTTGTAAAAGATTGTATTTTATTCTGCGAAGCATAGGCACACTAGCATCAAAAACTTTCACACTTGCACCAAGTCCAAGAGCTGTTCTGGCAGCATATTCACCAACTGTTCCTGAACCCAAAACGACTACATTGGTAGGGGCAACTCCTGTAATTCCTCCCAAAATAATTCCTTGTCCTTCATTAGCACTACTCAAATATTCGGCTGCAATAAGCATAACGGTACTTCCTGCAATTTCACTCATCGAACGAACAACAGGCAAACCACCCTCTTTATCTTGAAGCATTTCATACGCAATAGCCGTAATTTTTTTACGATTAATGGCGTGTAAATATTCAGGGGTTACGGTGGCTAGATGCAAGGTAGAAATGAGTGTTTTTCTTCCCTGCATTTCCTCTAATTCCTTCAAAGTAGGAGGTGCAACTTTCAAAACGATTTCAGATTGAAAGACTTCTTTAGCTGAATATTTTATTTGCGCCCCAGCGTCGCTGTATTCGTGGTCGGTATATTTACATTTTTCGCCTGCACCTGTTTCGATGACTACTTCATGTCCATTTGCTACCAACAATCGAACTGCTTCTGGACGCATAGCAACCCTAAACTCATCTTGATTGGTTTCCTTTGGGATTCCGATAGTGAGTTGTTGGTTGCGCTCACGCACTTTGGCGAGCATTTCTTGAGGTTGATAATATTCGTACTGTTGTACTAATTTTTTGATGGCATCGTCTTGACTCATAAGCTACGCACAATTAAAATACGTGAATTGGTAGTTTGATTTACTTCTATATCTATTTGCAAATATTCTTCTGGCAAAAAAGGCTCTATTTTGGAAGCCCACTCTATAAAACAATAATTTCCATTTTCTTCTGTTTTTTCAAAATATTCTTCTATTCCTAACTCTAAAACCTCCGAAGGGTTATTTATTCTATAAAAATCACAATGATAAATAATTTTTGAATTTTGATTGTCATACTTTCCTTCATACTCATTTATAAGTGCAAAAGTAGGACTACTGACCGTTTCTTCCACACCTAACGCTGCACAAACAGCTTTTGTAAAAGTAGTTTTTCCTGCTCCCAAATCGCCTTCTAATATCCAAATACGCTTATTTAGTTGGTTTGCTAAATCAATAATTTCGTTAGCCACCTGTGGTAGTTCAGAAATAGATTTACATTCAAATTGTGTAGAATGTGAAGAAGAATTAGATAAAGGTTGAGTAAAAGAGCTAGTCATTTTTTAAGAAAAAGTAGAACAAAAACAAGTTAGAACCAAATTTTTATCGAAGATACGCAGAATTTGAGAATTTTTAGGCGAATAAGAGAAATAATTTATAGGTAAAATGAATGCTCTAATTATTTTCAAACCAATTTTTTGACAGTTTTTGATAATCCAACTTTTTCTAAATTATCCAATAGCTTTTGTATAGCTGTCATTCCCCACCCTAAATTAAAAAAAAGCCGTGTTTAAATAAATTATCATTTAATTGATAATAAATTGTATTTTAGCTGCG
>PFKD01000168.1 GCA_002784125.1 Flexibacter sp. CG_4_10_14_3_um_filter_32_15 | reverse complement strand
GTGTGTTTAAACACACTGAAAGCAGTATAAAAAGTTTCGTGCGTTTACCCTAGTACTGAATTAGGATAGTAAAATCAAAAACAGTAACTTTGTATCTTCAAAATGAAGGATATCTATACCACATATCGCCACCTTCCTCTTACGCCACCTTAGCGTACCGAAAAATCAAAATACGTAGTGATAGTTTGATAACTCAACTAACTGCGTTTGTATTTCTTGGTTTATTTTCTTTGATTCTTTATTCCTAATTTATTTTCTGGGTCTATTGCATTCCAACCTTATTTTTTTGTGAGGTGTTTTTTCTTGTGTTTTTTATTTTAATTATTCTGCACAAACACTCTATTTTAACTATATAAAATTTATTTCTATTTATAATTTATTTACTAACTCCATAAATTAATACTTAACTGTATTGATTACTTTTGTTTTATGAAAAAATATCTTAATTTATTTGACTTTTCCCAAAAAGTAGATTACAAAACCGAAGTTTTGTCAGGTCTGACGGTGGCTCTTGCTCTTGTTCCTGAAGCCGTTGCTTTTGCTTTGATTGCGGGACTTTCTCCTTTGGTGGGTTTGTATGCGGCCTTTATGATGGGTTTGGTTACTTCTATTTTGGGTGGTCGTCCTGGAATGATATCAGGTGCTACGGGTGCGATTGCTGTTGTTATTGTGGCTTTAGCAAAATCTCATGGCGTTGAATACGTCTTTGCTACCGTTATTTTGGCTGGTCTTATTCAAATGGCGGCAGGTTTTTTACGATTAGGAAAACTGATTCGTTTAGTTCCTCACCCTGTTATTTTTGGCTTTGTTAATGGTTTGGCAATTATTATTTTTATGTCGCAATTAGCACAATTTAAAGACGATTCTGGAAATTGGCTTACAGGTACTAACCTTTATATCTTTTTAGGTTTGGTTTTATTAACCATGTTCATCATTTGGGGATTGCCAAAACTGACAAAAGTTGTTCCTGCTTCATTGGTTTCTATTTTGGTTGTTTTTGGTATTGTTGCTTTTTTTCAGATTGATACCAAAACAGTAGGCAATATTGCTTCTATCAAAGGTGGTTTTCCTCCTTTTCATATTCCTTCTATCCCTTTTAGCATAGACACTTTAGTGATTATTTTTCCGTATGCAGCTATTGTGGCAGGTGTAGGTTTGATTGAAAGTTTATTGACACTCAATATTGTAGATGAAATTACGGAAACACGAGGCAGAGGAAATAAAGAAGCGATTGCACAAGGTGCAGCCAATATTTTATCTGGTTTATTCTCAGGAATGGGAGGTTGTGCTATGATTGGACAAAGTTTGATTAATGTTTCGAATGGTGCAAGAGCAAGATTATCAGGAATTGTGGCTTCTATTATGCTTTTGGTTTTTGTGATGTTTGGTTCAAGTTTGATAGAACAAGTTCCTATGGCTGCTCTTACAGGACTTATGATTATGGTGGCTATCGGTACGTTTGAGTGGGCAAGTCTTAGAACGTTTCGTAGAATGCCAAAGTCAGATATTTTTGTGATGGTAACCGTAACATTAGTAACTGTATTCTTACATAATTTGGCTTTAGCTGTTATTATAGGTGTTATTATCGCTGCTTTGGTTTTTGCTTGGGACAACGCAAAACGTATTCGTGCAAGAAAGCATACTGACGAAAAAGGCGTAAAACATTATGAAATTTATGGTCCTTTATTTTTTGGCTCTTCTACTGCTTTTGGAGAAAAATTTGATGTTTTGGGCGACCCCAATGAAGTTGTTATTGATTTTGCAGAAAGTAGAATCGTTGATATGTCTGCGATTGAAGCAGTCAATAAAATAACAGAACGTTATCACAAAGTAGGAAAAAAAGTACATTTGCAACATTTAAGCCCTGATTGTAGAAACTTACTCAACAATGCAGCAGCTATCATTGATGTAAACGTAATGGAAGACCCTAATTATAAAGTCATGATGGATACTATATAGAAAAGTTTGATTTTTGAAATTATTAACAAAACCCATAAAATCAATTGATTTCATGGGTTTTGTTTGATAATAAAAAAATGAATTGATTAAATTTGAATTTACAACTTATCACTTCGCCGTTGTTGGTGTCCTCACCAACGACATTCTTAACCTGCGATTTCCTTCAAAATAGCATAAAAACGATAGCAATCCATAAAAGAATTATACAAAGGAATTGGCGCAATTCGGATAACATTTGGCTCTCTCCAATCTGAAATGACCCCTTTTTGTGTCAGAATTTCGTGGTACTTTTTGCCTTCTTTATCAAAAACTAAAGATAACTGACAACCTCTTTCAGCTTTATTTTTTGGTGTAATAATCTTGATTTTAATTTTTGATTGTTCCTTGTTGAAACTTTCTATCAAAAACTCCATATAAGCTGTTAGCTGTTCGCTTTTTTGTCTAAGATTTTCAAAACCTGCTTCCTCAAAAATATCTAAAGAGGCTTTGTGTGCTGCCATCGGCAAAATCTGTGCATTACTAAGCTGCCAACCTTCTGCGCCACGCATCGGAATAAATCCTTTTTTCATCTGAAAACGTGCTTTTTCATCGTGTCCCCACCAACCTGCAAAACGTGGAAGCAAATCATCATCAGCATATTTTTCATGAATAAAAACGCCAGAAGTTCCACCAGCACCCGAGTTGAGGTATTTATAGCTACACCACGTCGCAAAATCCACATTCCATTCATGAAGTTGTAAAGGAACATTTCCTGCTGCGTGAGCCAAATCAAATCCTGCTGTTGCACCAACTTTGTGAGCTGCTGCTGTGATTTTTTCTAAATCAAAAAATTGTCCTGTGTAATAATTTACGCCACCAATCATTACTAAAGCCAATGAATCACCTAAGTCTTCTATTTTTTTTGTGATGTCTTCGGTTCTTAATGTGTCCTCTCCTGTTCTTGGTATCAGTTCTACAATCGCATCATTTGGCGAAAAACCATGAAATTTGACTTGAGATTCGACGGCATATTGGTCAGACGGAAAAGCTCCTCCTTCCATGAGTATTTTAAAACGTTTTTGAGTAGGACGATAAAACGAAACCATCAATAAATGCAAATTGACAGTCAAATTATTCATTACCACGACTTCAATTTCTTTTGCACCCACAATTTTGGCCGTCTGTTTTGTGAGTAATTTGTGATAGAAAAGCCAAGGATTTTTGCCATGAAAATGACCTTCTACACCCAAGTTTTTCCAGTCTTCTAATTCTTGTTCGATGTAGGCTTTGGTAGTTTTGGGTTGCAGTCCTAAAGAATTTCCACAAAAATAAACGGTTTCTTCCTTACTAGGATTAGTATTTTTTGAAACAGAATTTAAAGTAGGAATCCAAAATTTATATCTAAAATGAGCTAGAGAATCGTTTTTGTCTAATTGTTGTGCAAAGTCTTTAGTGGTTTCGAAGTTCATTTTTAGTGATTATGTTTGTGTATCTATTTTTTAATTTTCTATCTTCTAAATAGTATAATGAAGTTAGTAAAAAAGAAGGCAAGGTTAAGAATAGTACTGGCAATTCCAATCAAAGGAGCATTGGTTTGTAATGCTTTGTTTCCTTTCAATGGTTCTACATAAATAATATCCCCCGGTTGTACATAAAAAAGAGGAGAAGTAAGAATATCATCCTGTGTAAGATCTACATAGTAGCTTTCTAAAGTTGCTCCTTTCCTTCTCATAATTCTTATTTTTTGTCGGTTTGCTGTTACTAAAGGCTCACCTGCAAGAGCCATAACATCTAAAATCGTAGTCATACGCATATTATAGATTGTAATTTGTCCAGGGACAGCTACTTCTCCTAGCATGGTAACTTGAAAAGTAAGTAATTGTACTTTTACAATCACTTCTGTAAAACGCTCTTCTACAGCAGTTTTTATTTTACTGGCAGCTTCATCTACTGTAAGCCCAGCTACTTGCACATTTCCCACCAAAGGCACTTGCACATAACCACTATCACTAATGGTATAACCTGATAAGAGTGCATTTCCATTTTGACCACCTCCTTGTCCTTGTGATTGTATGTTGCTTGCCTCTGTCGTACCCAAATCGTATTTTGAAGGAATAATACTTTTGACATTGATACCCAAAATATCATAGGACTGTAATCTATAAGAAGTAAAATCTAAAGAATAATTTGAAGGTGTGGTGCTTCCTATATTTGGATTTTCTTGTTGTTTTCCTTTCAAGTAAGTAAGATTACGAGTAGGAACACAGCTAGAAAAACTAAGTACTACTAGAAGTAGAAATAAAAGAATGTAAGTAATATTTTTCATAATAGCATTTAGGAATAAAATAACCTTCAATTCTGTTTTTTTACAGAATTGAAGGTAGAATAAAGTATAAGCTAGTGTTTTAAGACTATCCTTTTATGATTTATACTTCCACTTCATTATTTATATACGAATTAGATGTCGCATAGACGAGTTCTAATTTTTCTTGTGTAATACCGTGGAAATATTGAGGTATTTTGGATAAAGGCTTCATAAAACGAGTATAAAACTTAGGTTGCAAATCATTGATTTTCCAAGCCTTATAATCTTCTATATTTGCCATTAACCTATTTCTCAAACTACTATTACTTTTTCCTCCTGTACGCATACTTGCCATTACCATAGGCAAATAAGTAGCCGATATTTTATGCTTTAAGAGCATACGCAAAGTAAGTTCATAATCAGCAGCACTCTTAAAACGAGTATCATAAACACCATATTTCTGATAGCATTCTTTTTTTATAAAAAGAGCAGGGTGAGGAGGCATCCAGCCTTTATAAAAACTATCACAATCAAATTTTCCTGATTGCCAATATCGAATTACTTTTTGAGTATCATCTTTATCTACATATACCAAATCACCATATACGGCATCGGTATCGTATTTTTCAAAGGCTTTGACAAAAGAGGACACTACTTTGTTATTTGGATAAAAGTCGTCGGAGTGAAGTAGTCCAATAATATCTCCACTACACATACGAATTCCTTTGTTGATAGCATCATAAAGTCCTTCATCTTTTTCAGAAATAAAACGAGTAATACGATTTTGATACATACGTATCAACTCAGTAGTTCCGTCTGTGGAGGCTCCATCAATAAGAATGTATTCTAAATCAGGATAATCTTGATTTAAAACAGATTCAATAGCATCTACTACCATTGATACGTTGTTATAAACTACAGTTACAATGGAAACTTTCAATTTTTTTTTAGGTTAAGTTAAATGTCTAGTTGTTTGGCTTTTACTTTTTTGATGTAAAAGTCATTTTATTTTAAAGTCGTAGTAGCCTTTCTTAGTATTTGAATTCTTATTTCTTTTTTTACAAAGAAAAGAATAATTCTTGACTTACCAAAATAAGGTTGTTTTGACACTATTAAGTAATCGTACAAAATTAATACATCTTATTTTTTAATGTAATAACTTGATAATCAATGTTTTATGTGATTATTAATTATCCATTTTAAATTAGCTTCGCTGCTTTGGCAGGTGTTTATTTACTTAGTGCCTACAAAATTGCAAATTTTTAGGTAAAAATCAACTATTATTTTCAATTTTTTGTAGTTTCTACATCTAATTAAATAATAAAAAGAATAAATGGTATTATAGCAGTTTTTAGTCTTAATTAACTTACTCGGTCTTGTAGCAGATTGTTTACTAAAATAGGGTTAAATTTGACTAAAAATGGTCTGTTTGCTTATGTGGCTGACTTACTTGCTAAGAATGGTATAGGTATGATTGATTGAATTAAAAAATAAAAAAGCCTTCCGACTTTTTAGCGACAAATGCCATCTTGTATTTTGTTCAAGTCTGTACCTTTAGGTCTGACTTGGACAAAATAAGCCTTTTGGA
>PFKD01000312.1 GCA_002784125.1 Flexibacter sp. CG_4_10_14_3_um_filter_32_15 | reverse complement strand
TGTAGCTTACGCTTTAGCGTGAGAAATGTATTCCTGTAGCTTACGCTTTAGCGTGAGAAATGTATTCCTGTAGCTTACGCTTTAGCGTGAGTCAAATTGTACCGAATACTTTAGTGTTCGAAAAAATACATCAATAAATTATATCCACCAAAAAAAAGCAGTTGAGCCAACAATAAATAATAAGCAAATTTATTTATTTTCTCAAACCTAGAATACTGAAAAAGCATACACAAGGGCAGCGCAACCAAAAACCAACCAATATAATTTTGAAGAGGAACAACATCTCCTGCCCAACTCCAAAAATCATGTTTTATAGCAACAGGTTCTATCAAATAATCTATCATTACCATCAAAACAGCACTCAAAATAGCCTTAAAAAATAGCGTTATTTTAGAAGTAAAAATAAAAAAACTAAAATAAGTAGAAATAAAATAATTGACAATGAAAGTAATCATAATCCAATTTATACCTATCAAAAGAGGCACTTCCAAGACCTTAAAACCGAGTGTTTTGCCATAATTATATGTTCCAAAAATGGCTTCTGTCTTTACGCCAATTACCTCAATAAAAAAACCTACCAAAAAAGTCATACTCACAAAAATCCAAAAAGAGGGCGAATATTTGCGTTGAGCCAAGAAAAGAAGTATAATACTTGTAATCAAATTGAAGGGGGTCGCCATTTCGAAAAGCGCACGAGTAGACTCAAACCAAAGCCCTAAAAGTCCTGCAAAGTACATAACCAATATAAGTCCGTTAAAGAAATTGATATTATCTTGCACAAAAAAGCGAATTGATTCTAATAAGAAAGTAATTTTAGCTTTCATTTAGTAGTTTAAAATGAGTTTGTTTTTGAGAATATAAAAAATGACTAACTAAGATTTGTGTAAATTTGTTAGAAATTTGAGAGTAACAAACTTAGACTAGAAAAATTAACGTATAATAATCATATATGGGACAGTTTATAAACCTTCAAGACCTTTTCCTCACTCCTGTTTACTTGCTCCTAATTTATGGTTTTTTGTACTTTCTTCGTACCAGTATTGTGGATAAAGAAATGCGACAGTTTTTTATTTTGGGTTATACGGTAAAGATAATAGGCGCTATTTTCTTTGGTTTGGTATTTCAGTTTATATATGGCTATGGAGATACTTTTTTCTATTTTCAAGGTGCAGGAATAGCACGAGATGCTTTTTTGGAACGTCCAACTGCATATTTTCAGATTCTATTTCAACAAATGGACAACTATTCTAGCCCTCAAACTTATAATTATGCTTATCGAATGCCTTATTATGGAGATAGAGGTTCTTTTGCTATTAATCTGATTGGTTCTATATTTTCTATTCTTTCTTTTCATACTTATATCATAAATTGTTTGTTTTTTGCTCTTTTGAGTTTTGCTGGCAGTTGGCAAATGTACCGAGCTTGGGCTGATATATATCCCGTCTTAAAAAAACAAATTGGTTGGGCTATTTTTTTTATTCCTTCTGTATTTTTTTGGGCATCAGGTATTGTAAAGGATTCTGTTACCTTCTCTGCTTTAACTTTAGCCTTTGCAGCTTTTCATTTTGGTATTATACGTAGAAAAAAAACCTATCTCAATGTCTTTATTTTTTTATTGTGTTGTTATGCCCTATATATTATTAAACTCTATATTTTACTTTGTTTTATACCTGCTTGTGGATGGTGGTTTTATTCACAATATACTAAACAAATAGAATCTCAATTTTTGAGAGTAGTTTTTGCACCATTTTTATTAGTTGTGGGTGGAGGTTTAGCCTTTTATGCTTTTTCTAATCTTATTCAAGGAACAGCATATGACTTAAATAATGTAGCTCAAAAAGCCTATATTACAGCAGATTGGATTCATCAAATGAGCGACCAAGGAAGTGCTTATGATATAGGAATCGATGAAATGGACGGCTCCATTGGTAGTATGTTAAGGTTATATCCAAAAGGGATTTTTATTACTTTATTTCGTCCTTTTGTTTGGGAAGTCAAAAATTTCAATATGGCATTGGCTGCTTTAGAAAACTTAACCTTACTACTTCTTACCCTCCGAGTATTTAAAAACCAAAAATGGGGAGTTATTTTAAAACGTCTAAGGACTGAACAAATGGTGCTTGTATGTCTTATTTTTACTTTCTTTTTTAGTGGAATTATTGGTATCGTAAGTAGTAATTTTGGAACGCTTGTTCGTTATCGGATTCCGATACTTCCTTTTTATATGGTTGCTTTAATAATCTTGGGTTATAAACGCCCCAAACCAAAGAAATTAAGGAAAATTAAAGTCTAATTTTGTATTTTTGAAAAATTTATTTTTTAAACAAATTATATTCAATTAAAAATTAATTCTATGAAAACAATCATCAACTTCGTTTTTGTTCTAGTAGCTGTTGTTTATCTATCAGCTTGTAATTCAGCTTCTTCAAGTGAAAAAAACCTAATTGCTAATAAGGAAACAAATCAAACTGACCTTGTTTCAACAAATGCTAACGAAAAATATGGAGCAGAAATTACAGAAGACAATGCCATCGCTGTTAGTGAAATACCTGCCTTACTTGAACAACAAGATTCTGTCGAACTCAAAGTAATTGGAAAAATTGGAGAATGTTGTCAGAAAAAAGGCTGTTGGATGAAAGTTCCAATTTCTGAAACGCAAGAAATGTTTGTTCGTTTTAAAGATTATGGTTTCTTTGTTCCTATGGATTCAGAAGGAAAAGAAATTATAATGGAAGGGAAAGTAAAAAAAGAAGTGATTCCTGTCGCACAGCTTCGTCATTATGCAGAAGATGCAGGAAAATCAAAAGAAGAAATTGAAAAAATTACAGAAGATGAGGTCAAAATTTCCTTTATGGCAGCAGGTGTAATTATTAAAGGCTAAAAATACACAAAAAATAAAGAGAAAATAAAGTACAGAGAAAATAATATTAACTCAAGACGCAAAATGACAGATACAAGTAGTATAATCAAAAACTTCAATCAAACTCCTTTACAAGTACAAAAAGGGGCTTTTAAAGATATTTTTTGCTTTAATACCAAATTTGAAGAAGAAAATATAGACCACTCAGTCGTAGAATCTTTTGGAGAAGAATGGAAAAAGTTTGCCTCTTTTGAAGAGAAAGAAATTGACAAATTAGGTAAAATGTATTTTGATATAATTGATAAAAATATAGTCAATAAAAAGACGTATGGAATTGATATAGGTTGTGGAACGGGTAGATGGACAAAATATCTATTGGATAAAATCGGTTTTATGGAAGCCATAGACCCTAGTGAAGCTATTTATACGGCTGACAAATTGATTGCAGAAAAAGAAAACGTACGGTTTTCTAGAGCTTCTACAGATAATATTCCGTTTGATGACGAAACTTTTGACTTTGGTATGAGTGTAGGCGTACTGCATCATATTCCTGACACGCAAAAAGCTATGACTAATTGTGTCAAAAAAATAAAAAAAGGAGGTTATTTTTATGTTTATCTGTATTATAACTTAGAAGACAAATCTTCTTTTTTTAAATTTATTCTTTCTATTGTATCTGCTATTCGTCAAGTTGTGAGTAGATTGCCTTCCTCTTTGAAAAAATTTGTCTGTGATTTGATTGCTATTTTTGTTTATATGCCTGTCATTTTGGTAGGACGTTTTTTCAAACTTTTAGGACTAAAAAAATTAGCTCTTAGTCTGCCACTTAGTTTTTATCAAAATCAATCTTTCTTTGTTGTTCGTAATGATGCCTTGGATAGGTTTGGAACTTCTTTAGAACAGCGTTTTTCTAGGACTGAAATTACTGAAATGATGCAAAAAGCAGGATTGAGTGAGGTAGTTATTTCTCCAAATGAGCCTTATTATCACGCTATAGGCAAGAAAATAAATTAATTTAATTTCTACTTAAATCTCTAATCCTTGATAAAATTATTTAGTTCAGAAGAAGAAGCTACACAACAAGTTCCTTTAGGAAAATCTGTTCTCTTGAGAGCTGCCGATGCAAATGGAGAAGAAGAAAAAATTTGTCTTTCTCATACAAAAGATGGCTTTTTTGCTGTCCAAAACACTTGTACACATGCAGGAGAAGATTTGCACAAGGGTTTTATAAACGAACAAAATGAAATTGTTTGTCCTCTTCATAGTTATTGTTTCAATCTCAAAACGGGACATGCAACTCGTGGAAATGCAACTTCTTTAAAAACATATAGATTAGAATGGAAAAATGATGAAGCTACAAATCAAAAGGCTTTATTTATTGATTTATAGAAAACAAAAGGCTTGTTTAAAACAAGTCTTTTGTTTTTTTAAATAAATATCACTAACTCATCGGAACTTCCATCAACAAAACTTCGGCATCTTGTGAGGCTTCTAGTTCAAAACTTTTGGCATCCCAGATTCCGAAACCGTCTTTTGTGTCTAATTGTTGAATACTTTCTTGTGTTTCATTGTTATTTTTCAAATTGACTGTCCCCTTCAAAACAAAAACATAAACACCGTTTTTTGTAGCATCTTTTAAGTCATAATCTATTTTTGTTCCTGTTTGAAGACTTCCCAAATGAAACCAAGCGTTTTGATGAATCCAAACCCCAGCATCATCTGCATTAGGCGACAAAATTTGTTGTAATTTATTTTTTCTATCTGCTGGATTGAGCGTAATTTGGTCGTAACGAGGTTCTACATTTCGCTTGTTTGGAATGACCCAAATTTGAAGAAATTTAGTTGTATCTTGCGTGTCATTCACTTCGCTATGTTGCACACCAGTTCCTGCGCTCATTACCTGTATCTCGTTTTTCCCTATGAATGAAGTATTACCCATACTATCTTTATGACGTAAGCCATTTTCTATAGGAATACTTATAATTTCCATATTGTCGTGAGGGTGCGTTCCAAAACCACTTCCACCTGCAATAATATCATCATTCAAGACACGCAAAACACCAAAATTCATACGTTTTGGATTGTAATACGATGCAAAACTAAAACTGTGTGCGCTTTTGAGCCAACCGTGGTCAGCCATTCCTCTTGTGTTTGCTTTGTGAAAAACTGTATTTGCCATACTAGATTGTGTTGAAGAGTTGGGTAAATGATTAAATCCTAAAATAGTGTCAGAAGCTGTAACAGAATTTACTGTTTTGTCTTTATTTTCTTTGCCAAAAACATTTCCCAAAACAGGCGTAGAAACTAAAAATCCTGTTCCGAGTGTTGTTTTTAAGGTTCTTTTTAAAAAATCCTTTCTGTTCATTTCTGTATGAACTTCTAAAAGTTGATTTCAAAATTTTAAATGTATATACAATCATTGTACCTACAATTATTTTTACGTAAATAATGACAAAACAGTTTCAAAAACCAGTTATTATGACAGTTATTAAGCTGTCAGTTAAGGTTAAAGCAGAAATATATTTTTCTCTTAACTGCCAAATTGCGTCAAAATTAATTACAAAATCAGCTATTTATTTTCAGTAAAACCTAAAGCAGAGGAACTATAAAGAAAGCCAAAACTACGACTACAAACCCAACCGTATATAAGGTAGAATGGACTAAGTTAGTTTTATTCAAAGCAGAGAGTACACTTCCAATAATTATCCCAGACAACAAAGAACAAGCAGCAGCTAAAACAAGGGTAATTAGCCAGTTTGGAAGTGGCTGATGAGGATGAGGTACTGAATTCATGCTCCAAATTAGTCCAACCAAATAACCCAATAAAGATGAAATAGGAAGAGAAATTCCTACTGTTTTTAGAATAAAAATGAGATGTTTCATAAAGGTTTGAGTTTCAAAATTGATTTTACTTATTAACTTGTAGAATTTAATTATGGTTTAAATATCTGATTATCAAAAATTTAATACT
>PFKD01000452.1 GCA_002784125.1 Flexibacter sp. CG_4_10_14_3_um_filter_32_15 | reverse complement strand
TGTTTTGCAAAAGGGTATTCCATTTAACCCACAACTTTAGTTGTGGGGGGCAAGAAAAAGAATACGTTTTGTAACGGTTACTAAGTGCCAATTCGCTTTTTCCCACGAATAAATTCGTGGGTTTAATTTAGGCTACCTTTTGCAATGGGTAAAAGGATTAAATTATTGATAATCAGATGTTTAAATCATAATTAAACTCTACAAATTAAAAATAAAGTTACGCTACTCTTTAGCTTTTGAAATTCATTTTTTATTCCCATTCTACAAAGGCTACGCAACTCTGTTGCTAGGAAAGCACTATTTTAGATTTTATAAATGACATTCATATTGATTGAGATACTAAAAAATTTACATTTTATCAGCAGCTTTCATAATCAAAAGTGGACTTTCTGAATGATATGCCATTTTTTTGGTAACACTATGCCCAAAAATACGCTGTAAAAAATCACGTTCACGACGAAGCATTACCAAAAGTGTAAGAGGGTTTTCTTCAATATATTCCAGTAAAGCATCTTCTATTTTTTGCTCTTCTTTTTTAGGAATAATTTTAAAACTGACATAATTATCATCTGTTCCTACTTCTGTATAATTTCTCCCAAAGGCTTGAAATTTGGAATTTGTTTCAGCATCCTGTTCTATATGAATACATTCTACTTTCGCTTTAAAAGCAACAGCTAATTCTTTTAGATAATTCAAGACACTTTTATCATCTGCAATAAGTGAAGTGGCATAAACAATGCGCTGGTATGTTCCTTTTTGGCTTTCTTCTGGAACAATAACCACAGGAGACGAAGCATCATTGATGATTTTGGCAGCTACACTTCCCAAGAAAACCTCATTTAATCCACTTGCACCTTTTGTTCCCATCACAATCAAATCTGAATTATAATCCTCAGAATAAAAAAGAATGCGCTGCATAGGGTCGCCATCAACTACCAAATGCTCGAAATCCAAAGTAGGTTCGGTTTCCTTTAGTCGCATAACTACTTTATACATATTGTCTTCTGCTTCTTGTTTTCCAAGGTCAGTCAATTTTTTCTTACCTGTAAAGCTACCACTACCCATTTGAGGAGGTTGATAAGAGTGAAAAACAATAATTTTGGATTCTGAAGTTTTGGCAAGTTCGATAGCATGACGAAGAGCCTGTAATGAGTTTTCTGAAAAATCTAAAGGAACAAAGATAGTTTGCATAAATAAATTTGGGAGTTAGAAGTTCGATTTTAGAAGTAGAATTTAAAAATTAGTCTGAGATTTATCCTTCACTTACAAACGTTATCACGGTTATTTACAGCATTGATTATAAAAAACAAAATGTGCTTATTTTTCCATAGGACTGGGTTTGCAAACCCAGTCCTATGGAAAAATGAACATTACTAAATTAATTGTGATAACGTTTACTAATCTGAAATATAATGTAAAGTTAGCAATAATATGACTTTTTTAATCGTAAAATTATCTATTTAGAATAATTTTCAGAAGTTTCTTCAAAGAAGTATTTTTTCTTAACCTTCAAGCCTTAACTTTGCAACTTCATTTTTGAAACCTACTTTTATTTTACATAAAAACACAAATTTTGCTTTGGAACAACTCCTAGAATCTTTCTTGACTTATTTTTTTTCTCACAAACTAGAACTTTTTGCAGCTCTTACTGGACTTATCTGTGTTTGGCTCAACACTAGAAATAACCATTGGGGTTGGTTTTTTGGGATTTTGAGTGTAGTTCCGTATATCTATATTTTTTATGAATCGGGTTTGTATGGCGATTCTATTTTGAGTTTGTTTTATTTTGTAGTAAGTATTTGGGGTTGGTACCATTGGCTTTTTGGAGGTAGAAATAAAGCAAAAAAACAAAAAAACATATTCTCAGAATCTTCTATTTTGGATAAAAATGTAATAGAAGAATTAAACGCTGAAAATTTCTATGAAGAGAAAACAAACCAAAAAGAAAGCGAAAATACAGAGCTTCCAATCACTCACATGTCTGTCAAATTTTGGATAATTAGTATCGTTGCAGGAATTTTGGGAACGATAGGTTGTGGTGCTTGGTTTTCTACTTTACCCAATGCAACTGTACCTTATTTTGATGCTTTCACAACTGCATTTAGCATAGTCGGACAATTTCAACTTGCCAAACGTTGGGTAGAAAACTGGATTTTTTGGTTTGTAATTGATGTCGTTTGTGTAGGAATTTATTATTATAAAGGACTTTATTTTACAACAGGATTGTATGCTGTATTCTTAGTTTTGGCTGTTTTGGGATATTTTGAATGGAAGAAAAAAATGATTGAATAGATAAAAATCATAATTTTACCTGCAAACCATCATAAGCCAGCTCTATATTCGGAGGTAATTCTTCTAAAACTTCTTTATGTAATCCCATTTTATGACTAATATGCGTCAAATAGGCTTTTTCAGGATTTAATTTTTGGATAACTTCAACAGCTTCATCTAGCGTAAAATGTGAAATATGAGTTTCTTTTTGTAACGCTCCCAAAACTAATATTTTTGTTCCTTTTACCTTTTCTAATTCTTCATCAGAAATAAAATTTACGTCAGTAATGTAGGTAAAATCATTAATTCTAAAACCAAAAACAGGGAGTTTGTAATGCAAAACTTCAATAGGAATTATTTTTACACCTTCTACTTCAAAGGGTTTGTTTTCTAAAATATGCGTTTCTACTTGTGGAATACCGGGATATTTGAAGTCTGCAAAAATGTAGGCAAATTCTTGTTTTAACTGATTTAAAACAGTTTCTCGTGCATAAATCGGCATATCTTTTCGTTGAGCAAAATTAAAAGAACGTATGTCATCCATTCCTGCTGTATGGTCTTTGTGTTCATGAGTAAAAAGAACGGCATCTAATTTTGTGATTCGTTCTCTCAAACATTGCTGACGGAAATCTGCTCCTGTATCGACAATAAAACTTTTTGGTTCTCCTTCCTTATTTTCTACCTCAATATGAATAGAAACACGCAAACGCTTATCTCTATAATCTAAGGATTTACAAACTTCACACTCACATGCAATAACAGGAACACCTTGTGATGTCCCTGTTCCTAAAAATGTTACTTTCATTTATTTTGTATTTTTAATAGACAGTTGGGAAACTGTCTGCTACTTATTTTGTTTGCCTATTGTTCTATCAAAAAGTTGATAAATGCGTTTATATTCATCAGCCCAGCTAGTCGGATAGACAAAACCGTGTCCTTCGATAGGATAAACGGCAAGTTCCCAGTTTTCTTTTTTGAGTTCGATAAGTCGTTGAGCTAAACGAACGACATCTTGAAACTGAACATTTGTATCAATCATTCCATGACAAATCAATAAATCGCCTTCCAAACCATCAGCAAAATAAATTGGAGAAGAACGAACATACGCCAAACTATCCTCCAAAGGTGTATTCAAAATATTTGAAGTATAAGAATGATTGTAATGCGCCCAATCTGTAACCGAACGAAGTGCAGCACCCGAACGGAAAATTTTAGGTTCTTTAAACATCGCCATCATCGTCATAAAACCACCATACGAACCACCATAAATTCCGATTCTATCTTTATCGATGCCGTGATTTTTGACTAAATAATCTGCACCAGCTACATAATCTACAAGCTCTTTATTTCCCATGTGGCGATAAATTGCCGTTCTCCAATCTCTGCCATAGCCTTGACTACCACGATAATCAATGTCAATAACTGTATAACCTTGTTCTCTCAAAAGATTATGAAACATATATTCTCTATAATATGAACTCCAACCGTAATGAACATTTTGCAAATATCCTGCGCCATGAACAAACATAACAGCAGCTTTATTTTTTACATTTGTATCAGGCTCATAAATACGTGCAGGAACTTCTACACCGTCAGGCGTTGTGAAAGTAATGATTTTTGGTTCGTACCAAGCATGTTTTTTAAACTCTTCTGAAACCGAATTTGTAATCTGTCTTTGTGAAGAATTTATTTTGTTCTCAAAAACGACTAATTCCCAAGGCTTATTTGAATAGGAATAACGAGCAATCCAAAATTTTTCATCAGGCGATAAAGCTAATTCTTCATAGACTCCTTTTTGAGAAGTAATTTTTTCTAAAAAATTCTTTTTACCTAATTTATACAAATGATATTCGTGGAAATTTTCTTTGTTGGCACGGACATAAAATGTTTTAGCATTTCTTGAAAGCCAAACATCAGTAACTTCAAAATTTCCATTTGTGAGTTGGTTGCGTTCTTTAGTGTTGAAATTATAGGTATAAAGGTGTGAAAATCCTGTTTTTTCAGATTGAAAATAAACTGTTTCATCGTCTTGCCAACCTAATGTTCCTGTTGAGGCGTGCCAGCCACTAATTCCCTCTCCACCTATCCAAGCATCGTCATGTTGATGATCTATGAGTTTTAATTTTTCATCTTTGCTATTCAAATCCATTCCTACAATCCAACGGTCTTTTGAGTCATCTGTACGCACTACAAAAACACCTTTTTTGCCATTTGGCGACCATCTTACTTCATGAATCCAAAGATTTCTTGGCGAGTTTCGTTTTGTATCTCTTCCATATTCTGTATAATAAGCAGGGTTTTCCATCATTTTAGGAAGCACCGATAAATCAACTTTATCATTTGCAATGGCATATCTGTCATATACATAAAGCGAAAAATCAGCATCTTCATTTCCTACTTTCGAACGAGCAGAAAGATTTTCAGTATAACCGAGTTCATTGATATAATTGGGAACTTCAGTAGCTTTTGAGGAATATTCTCCCAAAATATAAATCACAAAACGTCCGTCATTGCTAATCTGAACCGAAGAAACATATTTTCCATTGAGTGGAATGGCTGTCAAACGATACGGCTTAGGTTGAGCATTTTTGATAGAATCTTCTAAATTATTTAATCTAACAATTTCTAATAAATCACTTTGTTGTTGATTGAGCCATTTTTCGGCATCTGAAAGCGATTTTTCGGCTTTTTTATCCGAATCTACAAAAGAAGTAAGTTGCTGTGTTTGTCCGATTTGCTTTCCTTCTAGCCAAAAATAAAATAAATCATTTCCTTTTTGATAAACGATGGCACTGTCATTTCTTGTAAAATGTGGATTTCTTTCATTATCAAGTGTATTTGTTAGGCGCATCGTTTGTCCATTTTCGATGTCTTGCAAATACAAATCTCCATCTACCGAAACTACTTTGTGTGTTTCAGATTCATTGTAACTATCTGAATGAAAATCATCTCCAAAAATATAACTTTGAGGGTTTAGGTTAAAATCATTTGCAGCAATTTTCAACGGCTGACCGATTGGGTTTCCACTCGAAATACTTTGTTTATACCACGTTGGCAAAGGCTCTAAAGCTGATTTTTTAGAAAAATAAATTACTTTTCCGTCATACGACCAACGCCCATTTTCTGGCAAAACACCAACAAATTTATCGCCTTGCATAATCTGTTCGATTTTACTTAGCATTTCTTTTTGGCTATCATTTTCGTTTTTTTGAGCAAAAGAAAATGTAGTTGTGAAAAGTAGAGAAAATAATAGTGAGGCTAAAAATAGAACTTTTAATTTCATAGTGTTTATGATTTTTTGATATTGAAATGTCTTGATTTTATTTTAGAATGGAAAATTAATGAATTTTTACTTGGATTGATACAGTATTTCAGTTTATTTATGATATTATGGCTCTCAAAAAGGCAAGGATTTAGCAAAAACTTTTTCAATAGCATTATGTATAAGACGTTCCACAGTTTTAAAATAAAATCATAAAAAAAAGCAACTTCCAGAAGAGGTTGCTTTTTTTGTTCCAACTGTCCCATCCTAACATAGCGTTACACAATTAATTTAATTATGGAACGTAATTATGTAAAACGAACTCAAAAAGATTATACGATGCAGTTCAAA
>PFKD01000021.1:22079-35155 GCA_002784125.1 Flexibacter sp. CG_4_10_14_3_um_filter_32_15 | reverse complement strand
TAGCTTTTGAAATTCATTTTTTATTACATTCTACAAAGGTGACGCAACTCTGTTGCTAGGAAAGGACTATTTTAGATTTTATAAATGACATTCATATTGAGAAGAGTTAGAACGAATTTTTACTATCACAAGACAATTTTATACTATGGCACTCAACGAAGAAATTTATAGCGAAGTCAAGAAAATATTTACGGCATATTTAGAAAACAAATCATTACGCAAAACTCCTGAACGTTTTGCAATTTTAGAAGAAATTTATACACGAGGAGGACATTTTGATGTAGAATCGCTTTATATTAGCATGAAAAACAAAAATTATAGAGTAAGTCGTGCGACAGTCTATAATACATTGGACTTGCTAGTTGATTGCGATTTGGTAAGTAAGCATCAATTTGGTAAAAATATGGCGCAGTACGAAAAATGTTATGGCTACCGTCAGCACGACCATTTGATTTGTACCGATTGTCATAAAGTAATTGAGTTTTGCGACCCACGTATTCATAATATTCAAACAATGGTAGGAGAGCTTTTGAATTTTAAAGTGATGCACCATTCCTTAAATTTATATGGCGTTTGTGCAGATTGTCAAGCCAAAACTCAGCACGAAAACGACCAAAAAGAAAAACTCAAAGGAACAGAGAATAATCAACCACAAAAAATCAACTAGAGAAAAAGAACTAATTAATCTTAATCATATATTTCATTAACTTATCAAAAAATGAATTTTACACACACGCTCAAAGACAAGGTACTTTTATTAGAATTAGAAGGTGATTTGTTGGGTGCAAACAAGGAAAACGAAGTATTAGAAGTTGTCAAAGACCAAATTGAAGAAAAAATTACTTCTTGTGTCATTGATATTTCAAAAGTGGGTTATATGAATAGTACAGGGCTTAGTTTCCTTATTCGTTTGCTCACTCGTTTCAGAAATGCAGGTGGTGATTTGGTGCTTCTAAAACCATCCGAACAAGCTAAAAAATTACTTGTCATTACAAAATTGAACAATATTTTCTCTGTTGCACAAACAGAAGAAGAAGCTGTAAAATTATTTGACTAATCAAAAAAATGAACTCTTTTGCTTTTCTGTACAAGAGTTTTTTAATGTACAAAAAAGCTAACTGTTCTGTTGCTTATTTTTTAGAGCAACAATCAATTATAAATAAATAAAATGGATATTCTACTCGGCTTACAATGGGGCGATGAAGGCAAAGGAAAAATTGTCGATTTTTTAGCTCCTAAATATGATGTTGTCGCTCGTTTTCAAGGAGGCCCAAACGCTGGACACACACTTTTTTTTGATGGTTTGAAGCATGTTTTGCATCAAATCCCGTCTGGTATTTTTCGTCCTACCATTCAGAATGTAGTAGGAAATGGCGTTGTTTTAGATGCCGTAATTTTGAAAAGAGAAATCGAAGCACTCCAAAAACTAGGTATTGATGTCAAAAAATCATTGTTTTTCTCTAAAAAAGCTCAACTTATTTTGCCCACACACCGAATTTTAGATGCAGCCCAAGAAAAAGCAAAAGGAAATAATAAAATTGGTTCTACGCTAAAAGGAATCAGTCCTACCTATCAAGATAAAATCGGTCGTTCTGGTCTTCGTTTGGGAGATACTTTGTATCCTAATTTCAAGGAACGTTATGAAACTACTAAAAACAAACATTTAGAAAGACTTAGCGATTTGAATAATGAAGAAACAAATGAAAGTCCTCTACCTTCAGATTTTGCTCAAATCGAACAAGAGTTTTTTACTGCGATTGAATTTTTACAAGAATTCAAGATGATTGAAAGCGAATATTTTATTGATGATGCCATCAAAGCCAACAAAAAAGTACTAGCAGAAGGCGCACAAGGAACGCTTTTAGATATTGATTTTGGTTCTTATCCCTTCGTAACAAGTTCGAATACGGTTTCGGCTGGTGCTTGTACAGGTTTGGGAGTTGCGCCAAGCAAAGTAAAAGAAGTATTTGGGATTTTTAAAGCCTATTGTACACGAGTAGGAAGTGGGCCTTTTCCGACTGAGCTAGAAGACGAAACAGGAGAAGCCCTTCGAAAATTTGGAGGAGAATTTGGTGCAACAACAGGAAGACCTCGTCGTTGTGGTTGGTTGGATTTACCTGCGCTGAGTTATGCTGTTATGATAAATGGAGTTACGCAACTTTTTATGATGAAAACAGACGTTCTTACGCCTTTTGATGAAATAAAAGTATGTACTCATTACAAATTAGAAGACGGAACAATTACGGACAGACTTCCTCACGATATTGTAACACAAAATATAGAACCCGTTTACAAAACTTTTGAAGGCTGGGAAGATATAGCTGAAGGAATTACTTCTTTTGAGCAGCTTCCTAAAAATCTACAAACGTATATCAAGTTTATAGAAGAAAATGTAGGTGCGCCAATTACGCTTGTTTCTTTTGGTCCTGAACGTACTGCAACGCTGATGAGAAATGAATTGCAGGTAGTTTAGAATT
Organism: Flexibacter sp. CG_4_10_14_3_um_filter_32_15; assembly: GCA_002784125.1. Lineage (GTDB taxonomy): Bacteria > Bacteroidota > Bacteroidia > Cytophagales > Bernardetiaceae > Bernardetia. Next base: position 32,678 of record PFKD01000021.1, on the reverse strand, counting down.
TATGTAAAAGTTGTTTAAACTTTGTCAATAGTCTGTAATCAGACTTTGACAATAGTTTAGATATAGTATTTGTTACTTTTAACTATTGTCAGAGTTTGCTTAGGCAAAATACTGACAAAGTTTTTTGACTGAAAAAGTCCACGATTAAAATTGTGGACTTTATTTATACAAATCTTCCTCTAAAACCATTTTCCATTTTTCAGATTCTGCAAACTCTTTGATAATTTGGTTTCTCTCTTCTAATAAATTTGTCATATAGCTTTTCAAAAAAATACTATCAGCTAGTTTTCCAAAGATTCCAAAAGGTGATTTGTATTCAAAAATATCTGTCATTTCAACTATATTTCTTGTTTTTTTGAAAATATGTTGATGCTTAAACGATTTGAAAGCTCCTTTTAGCATTTCATCTGTAAAGGAATGAGGTCTATCAAACGTTGTGATTTTTGAAGTCAGTTTTTGATATATTCCAAAATGTTTGGCTCGCCAAGTTACCCATTCATCTAAGCCAATAAGTCCAGTTGTTACACCTGCAATGGCTTCCTCATCTGTTTTTTGAGTAGAAATTTTGTGTAAATCTATACTTCTTGATAAATCAAAGACAATTTCAGGGCTGCTTTCAATGAATGTAGTGAGTTTTGTAGTTGGCATTACTTTATTTTTTAAGATTAATTTTTAATCATTTCTAGTTCTGCAAACCAAAAACCTTTTATCTCATCTTCACTTGGTAAATCACAATCTGAACTTGCTTTTATAGAAAGAGGTTTGTATAATTTTTCTCCTACTTTAATTTCTATTTTTTCAGAAAAATAAGGGGCAGAAGTGCAAAATGAATGAAACTCACCATTTTCACCACAAACATCAACTTGTTTTGGCAACCTTTGTAAAAATGAACTGTCAATTTTTTGTCCGACAAAAGATTCATCTAAAAAAGCATCACTTACACAACAAGTAACCGATTCAAAACCCTGTTTGATAAAATCATTTACTAAAAGAGTAGTATCCATTTTCCAAAGAGGAAAAACAGCTTTTATTCCTGTTTCTTTGAGTTGATTTTCTCTGTATTTTCTCAAATCTTCTAAAAAAATATCTCCAAAAATAACTGTTTCTATTCCTTTTCCTTTTAATTGATTTAGAATTACGTTCATTTTTTCCTCATATTCGTTATTTGTTCCTTCTGATAAAAAGAACTTTAACAAAGGAGTTCCGATAACTTCGGCTTGTTTTTCTAGTAATTCCTCTTTTATGCCGTGCATCGTAATTCTTCTATACGGCAAACTAAGTGTCGTGATAAGATAAACTACCTCATAGTTTTTTTCTTGTAAAACCTTTTGAAGACAATAAGCAGAATCTTTTCCTCCACTCCAAAAAAAGGCTGCTTTAGGAAGTAAATTTTTGTTTTGCATACTAGAATTTTAAAAAATAGGAGTAGATTTTTTATTCTCATCAATCGCAACAAAACTAAAACTCCCTGTAATAGCTTGTTCTCTTTTTTCGGAATACATTTCTTCTATAAAAATCTCTACGGTTACATCAAGGCTTGTATTTCCTACTCGTGAAACTTCTCCAATAAGTTCTATAATCGTTCCTGCTGGGATAGGAACTTTAAAATCAATACGGTCAGAAGAAACCGTAACTACTTTTTTGCGACTAAAACGAGTAGCTGTAATAAATGCCACTTCATCCATAAGTTGCATCGCTGTTCCTCCAAATAACGTATCATAGTGATTGGTTGTATTTGGAAAAACGGCTTTAAAAATGCTAGTTTTTGATTTTTTGATGAGTTCTTGCTTTTGTTCTTGTGTTAAGGACATAAAATTTTGTGTTTATTTTGTGTTTATTTCTGATTTTATTTTGTGTTTATTTTCTATTGCTTCCTTCATAAATCTCAAAACGCATAAAACGACATTCTAAAGAGCCATTAAACAGTTTTAATTTGGGCTTTGATGCAAGTCCGATACTTTTTGCAGCCTCCATATTCGAAGTAATGATCCACGCTGTATAACCTGCCCAGTTTTGTTTTAGTGTATCTCCAATTTCTTTATAAAACGCATTTATATCTTCGTCTTTGTCCATTCGTTCGCCATAAGGAGGGTTTATGATGATTATTCCTCGGTCTGCTTTTCGTGTCTTGAACCACGATTTATTTTCTTCTTTATTTTGCTCTAGGGCTTCTGCCTTTTGTTTTTCTTCTTCTTCTATTTCCTCTTGTGTTCTGTCTGGAGGTAATAAATCTTGAAAAGCAATATCTTTTAGCATAATGAATTTTTTTAGGTTTGCTTCAGCAATATTTGCTGCTGCTTTACGAGCTACATTTTTTGAAATTTCTCCTGCCAAAATATAAGGCATAGCCGAAGTATCTATTTTTTCCATTTCTTCATCAAAGACTTCTTCCCACAAATAAGCATCAAAATTAGACCATTTCTCAAAACCAAAAAGAGGACGAAAAGAACCTGCTGGAATATTAGCAGCCATCAGCGCAGCTTCAATAGAAAGCGTAGCCGAACCACACATAGGGTCTATAAAATCACTTTTTTTATCCCATTTTGAAAGCAAAATAAGTCCTGCTGCCAAAACTTCATTCATCGGTGCAAGATTGGTTTTGTCTCTATAACCACGCTTATAAAGTGGGTCGCCAGAGCTATTGAGCATTACCATACAAACATTATTTTTGATATATAATTGAATTCTCAAGTCTGGGTCTAGTATATCAACCGACGGACGTTTGTCGTATTTTTCTCTAAATTTATCTACAATAGCATCTTTTGTTTTTTGTTCGATATAACGAGAATGCGTAAATAGAGTTGTACTCAAAGTACAATTTATGGCTAGAGTTTCTTCAATGGAAAGATATTTTTCCCAATCTATATTTTTGATTTTATCGTATAAATCGTGTTCGTCTTTTACCTCAAATTCTGCAATCGGAACAAGCACACGAAGAGCCGTTCGAAGGCATAAATTAGCTTTATACATCATCTTCAAATCGCCCTCAAAACTTACGGCACGGTTATTCAGTTGGACATTTTTTGCGCCTAAATCTTTTATTTCTTGAAATAATATTTCATCTAATCCAAACATCGTTTGGGCAGTCATTTGGAAGGTTTCGTTGAGCATGTTGAGAGGAGATTGGGAATTGGAGATTAGATATTGGGAATGAAAATGAAAAACTTCGTTTGTATCCCACGAGCGATAGAACTAAATAAAATTCAAAGATAAAGTCTTTTTTTGAAGGCAACTAAAAAACGGAATAAAAAAGTATTCTTTCTTTGTTTTTTGTAATCAAATCATAATTCTGCCTTTTAAAACCGTACACGTACAATTTTATTAGAGTTGCAGCGCAACATAACCTTTGTAGAGTTTAATGATAGAACAATGTTTTTAGAGCAACAGAGTTGCGAAACCTTATTGGTTGCACAATAAAAGTTACGCTACTCTGTAGCTTTTAAAGAGAATAATTTTCATTTATTAGCTTTGCTAACTTCCAGTTCTACAAAGATTACGCTACTCTGTAGCTAAAATTCAGAAGAAACTGAGAAAAAAAATTGTATACGGTTTTAATATTCTACCTAAAACATTTTACGAAATAACGTATATTTGCCTATATCAAAACTACACAGCAGAAAGAATTAAATTCTTTTATGTCAATTTTGTGTTTTTTATTATAAAATTAGAATAAGAAAATTAATAGAATTAGTAAAATGAATATACATTTTATCGGAATCGGAGGAAGCGTTATGCACAATATCGCTATTAGAGAAAAACAAAATGGAAATACCGTTACAGGTTCGGACGATGCGTGGTATGACCCATCTGAAAGTCGTTTGAAAGAACATGGCTTACTTCCTCAAAAAGCAGGTTGGTTTCCAAAAAAAATTACTTCTGATTTGGATAAAATAGTGTTAGGAATGCACGCAAAGGCAGATAATCCAGAGCTTTTGAAAGCACAAGAGTTAGGTTTGAAAATTTATTCGTATCCAGAATATATTTATTCACTTGCAGAAAATAAAGAGCGTGTAGTCATTGCAGGAAGCCATGGCAAAACGACGATTACGGCTATGATTATGCACACATTACGACTTCAAAGTTATCATTTTGATTATCTGATTGGTGCGTATGTAGAAGGATTTGACTCTACAGTTCAGCTTTCCGATGCACCTATTATTATCATTGAAGGCGATGAATACCAAACCTCTCCGTTAGACACAACTCCTAAATTTTTACATTATAATCATCATATTGGTGTTTTGAGTGGTATTGCTTGGGATCATGCCAATGTGTATCCTGATTTTGAAGGATATAAAAAACAGTTTCGTTTGTTTGCTGAAAATTCGGTAAAAGCAGGCGTACTTATTTATAATGAGGAAGACAAACTGGTAAAGAAAATCGTAGAAGGAAACGAAAAAATCCATTTTGATACGATTCAGTTGCCTTATACAACGCATCCGTCAAGTGTGCAAGAAGGAAAAACATTTTTGAAAACAGAGCTAGGACAAATGGAAGTTGCTGTTTTTGGAGAACATAATATGTCAAATCTGAATGCTGCAAAAATTGTTTGTAGAAGATTAGGAATTAGAGAAAGTCAGTTTTATGATGCGATGATGTCGTTTAGAGGAGCTTCAAAACGCCTTGAACTCGTAGGAGAAAATGACCAAATGCACGTTTTTAAAGATTTTGCTCACTCGCCTTCCAAAGTAGAAGCAACTATTAAAGCAGTAAAAAAACAATATCCAAAACAGCGTTTGACAGCTTGTATGGAACTGCATACATTCAGTAGTTTGAATCAAGATTTTATTGGAGAATATGCAAATACAGCGAATGCAGCCGATACAGCAGCCGTTTATTACAACCCTGAATATGTAGAAGCGAAAGGATTACCAGCCATTTCGAAACAAGATTTGAAAGATGCTTTTAAAAGACAAGATTTAGAAGTTTTTACTACGATTGATGAATTAGAATCTTTTTTAGTAGCTCAAAATTGGAAACAAAATAACCTTTTGATTATGTCTTCTGGAAAAATGGGAGGAATGAATATTGAAAGTTTGGCAAATCAATTATTAGGATAAAAAAATAGTTAATTTGTAGGGAAAAGGCACGCCTTTTCCTAAACATATTGTGTATTTTTAATTGAACCATAAAATACCAACTAGGAAAAGGCGTGCCTTTTCCCTACTGCTTGATTTTACCCACGAATAAATTCGTGGGTTTTATTTTGTAATTCTAATTTATAAACTCAAAAATCATCTTTGAAAGTTCTGCAATAAGTGCATTATTTACATCATTACTTTCTGTTGAATTTTTTATAAAAATAGCTATTGCATAACTTTTGGTTGGTGTAACGACGATTCGAATATCATTTTCGGCTGCTTTAAGTCCAAACTCTTCTCCTTCTTTTGCATCTTTACGAAACGAACTTCCTGTTTTGTGTCCTAAAATAATGCTTTCTTTTTGTGGCAAACCTGCTTTTAGTTTATTGCGCCCTGTTTGGGTTTCGATTAATATTTTCCATAAAAAATCTTGTGTTTCTTTTTTTAGAATATTTCCTTGATAGAAATGTTTTAATAAAAGAACGGCATCAAGTGGAGTTGTTGTATTTAGATATTGATTATCAAAAGTTTCGTGCATTTTTTCCTCACTAGCTGTAATAATTGTGTTTTTCAATCCCCATATAAGAAAGTAATTTACTTAGTTGTATAGGAAGCCCTTTTGTCAATTCTTTTTCATAATCTTCTTTGTATATTCTTCGTAAATTTTTCTTCAACGGCGAATAGGTTTCTTCCAACAGATCTGATTTTGTAATAAATAATTCGTCATTCAAATCAAACTTTCCTTTATCAATTTCTTTCAAAATAGCTAGTGCTAGATGAAATTTGTAAACGCTCATTGTGGGAAAAGCCTCTGTTTTTGACCTAAGTAACCTAGCCTCTAAGTTATTATTAGAGTAAACTTGGTTAAAACCACCAGCATTTTTTTCTCTATCAATTTCTATTACTGAAATTCCGATTGTTAAATCTAGTTGTTTCTCTTTTAGATAAGATTCTACTTTACTAGATAAGGATATTACTTTTTTACCATCAATATCATATTTGATTTTCTGACCAAAACAATTTCCAAAACTCAATAAAAAAATAAAACAAACACACAGAAAAAGGCGAAAATAGATTTTCATAGAATAAAGTGAACAGAGAGTGAACAAAATTTTAATACAATTTTACAAAAAAATTTTAAATATTGATAAAATTAACTATCTTAACTAGCTCAAACCAAAATGCTACTTTATTATGAATAATACGCTACCCCTTTTACTTTTATTTTATTTAATTTGTTTTTCCTCCTTCGGACAAATAGATTCTCTTCAAAACGAACTTTATAAGTTTTCTTTAGACGAACTTACCGAAGCTGAGGAAACTGAAACTGCCATTAGTGTTGCTTCCAACATTAGTACAGACGAAAACAAACAACCTGCTGCTGTAACTACAATTACTCAAAAACAGCTTCAGCTTAGTTCTGCTCGTACACTTGCAGAGGCTCTAACACTTTTTGTCCCTGGTTTTTTTCTTGTAGAAGACCAAGATGATAATATAATAGGTTTTCGTGGACTTGCGCCTGACAACAACTCAAAAGTAATGCTTCTCATCAATGGACATAGTGTAAATACAGAATTTTTTTGGGGACCTGCTGATGCCATTCTCAATAATACAAACTATGATTATATCGAAAGAGTAGAGGTTATTCGTGGTGCAGGGTCGGTTACACTCGGACAGGGCGCACTTTTGGGAGTTATAAATATTGTTACAAAACAAGGAGAGTTTGGCAAAACAGAGGGGCTTGCACGAGCAAATATGACGGCAGGTTTTGGATTGGATGGAGCTTTGAATGGTAGTTTTGATGCTCAACTTCGTTCTGGGGATTTGAAAAGTTATTTTTATATTTCTACAAGTCGTTATAATGGACAAAAACTCAGAAATGATGGCTGGGTTTCTCAACAAGGAAATCAAGGTTTTGCAGGTGGACAGGTAACAGATATTGGTCTTCGTCTTCGCAAATCGGAAAGTGTTTTGATGACTGGAAATATTGAATACAAAAATTTTAAAATTGAGGCGACTTATACCGACCAAATACGAGATTTATATAATTTTTACAGAGATAGAAATGTTTTTAATCAAGAATTATTGAGTATCACAGGTTCTTACAACTTTAACCTTAGCCAACACGCAAATTTGAAAGCCGAAGTAAATTATGCTCAAGATAATTTTGCGCTTTTTTCTGTTATCGGAACAGCAATGGGAGGAACTCGTGAAGACCGTTTGGGAGGAAAATTGCTTTTAAATTTGAACGACTTAATTCCGAACAATAAATTAGCCATAGGAGCAGAAGCACGAGTTTTTCAGATGGGAAAAACAAATAATCAAAATAATAATTTTATAGCAAATAAAATAGGTGCTTTTGACCCAACGACAGCAAATCAAGTTTTGACAATGGGTTTCAGAAAAGACATACAAGTTTTTAGTCTTTTTGCCGAAGATTATTATAATTTTTCTGATAATTTAGAGGTTTTTGGTGCTTTTCGTTATGATAATCATCCTTTTTGGGGTAATAATATTTCGCCTCGTATTGGTGCTATTTATTCTCCAACAGAAAAATTTATTACTCGTATTTCTTATCAAACAGGTTTTAGAGGTGCAGTAGGTTTGCATTACACAGGTGGATATAATGGAGATGGTTTTTTGCGTGCTGATAATTATGGGCGTGTAAATGGAGCAAATATTCCTATTTTTGATGATAATGGAAACCCAACAGATAACACAGAAACAAATATTCCGACCGTAAAACCAGAGAGAATAAACGGAATTGAGGGTTCATTTACTTATTTACCTTCCAAAAAATTAAAATTTAATGCTGTTGCTTTTTTTAATGGTGTAACCAATGTAATTGATGTAGGTGTAATTTATCGTAATCCTGATAATATTGTTTTAGATGAAATTGGAACAGACCAAGCAGGCGATTGGAATGGGTTTTGGTATTTCAAGAATACACCGGGAAGTTTTAATCAAGTGGGTTTGGAAACCTCAATGACTTATTCTCACGATATATGTAATTTAATTTTGTCGCATTCTTTGGTAAAGGTTTTTGGAGCAACAGACGAGCAAAAACAAATTGCACAAGGAGGAAATAGTATGTATTTGGCTAGTGGAGATAATGAAACTCTACACTTTAAAGCCTATCCAGAAAGTGTTTTTCGCAGCAATTTTATTGTAACTCCTATTTCAAAACTTTCTTTTGGATTGAATGCGCTTTATTACAGCAAATGGTATTCGCCTATCGGAACGGTTGCAGACGGTGGACTTATCGTAAATCTTTCTTCTCAATGGAATATTACCAAAACGATTCAATGGGGAGTTTCTGTCAAGAATTTACTCAATGAAAAAAATCTTTCGCCTATGAATAGCAATGCAGGAGGAGAAGATATTTCATCAGGAACACCAGCTTGGGAAACTACGACAGGGTGGACTACGATACGACTTAATTTTTAGAAAACAAGTGAAAACCCTAAGTATCTTAATAAGACACTTAGGGTTTAAATTTAAAACACAATTTTTATATCCTCTTTGTAATGTTGCAATGTTCCGTTTAGGCTTGCTGTCCAACCATCGATAAATACATTCCCTTTTTTAATCGCTTCTGCAAAATCTTCTTTGCTAATTTTTTCACTATTGGTAATGTAATAATGGTTGCCTATTTTATAAATGCAATCTTCTAAAACCATTTCAGGAACTTGTGTAGGCTCGTCCAAACCCACCGTAAAAATCATATTATAAATACGACTTAATGTATCAATTTCATTTTGATTTATTGAAATTTGACCTGTTTCTTCATCAGCTTCTAGCTTTGTAGCCTCCAAACTATCAAAAACTTTAAAACCAATATCTGGAACTTGTTTTTTGTCTTCTTCAAACATTCCACTTTTACTGTTTTCTGTTTCAATTTCTTTGGCTATTTTATCTCCTGCACGTTTCAAACGCTCTATGGTAATGCTTGAAATGACAGTTTCTAAATTATTCTCCTCACAAAACTCATACGCTGGCTCGCCTTTTTTGATAGGCTCATCTATCTGACACAAGATAAACTTTCTATTCCCTCCGTCCTTTGCATTCAATCGCATAACTGCCTCGCCTGTTGTGCCACTGCCTGCGAAGAAGTCTAGAATTATATCGTTTTTTTCAGTACTTAGTTTAATAGCTCTTTTCAATAGTTCAATAGGCTTAGGCGTTTCAAAGACGTTTTCACCTAATATATCATTCAGTTTTTTTGTCGCTCCTGATGTGAAAAACTTATTATCCCACCAAGTTGTTACTGTTTGTTTTGAATTTTCAGCGTCTGACTTGTAATATTTTTGTTGCAAATTTTTTTCTGTTTTAACAATTAAACCTTTGTCAAATTTTTCTTGCATAGTTTTTTCTGAAAATCTCCAATATCCTGTAATTCCAAGAAAAGTATAATGAGGATTGCCTTTTCTAGCTCCTCCCGGTCCATCAACTGGTACTAATTTATACTCTCCTTTATCATCTTTAAGCTTAAAATTATCAAGGTTTTTTTCTACACCGAAAGATTGACGTTTATCAAATATAATTTGTTGATTTTTTGCATATAACAAAATGAAATTATGGTTTGAAGAAATGATTTTATCATTTGATATTGATGCTCTTGATTTAACGCATATATTTCCCACAAAATTCTCTTCGCCAAAAATCTCATCACAGAGAAGTTTTAGGTTTGCTTGTTCGTTGTCGTCAATAGAAATAAAAATAACTCCGTCTTGGCTCAATAAATCTCTTGCTAGTAATAAGCGAGGGTACATAAAAGCAAGCCAGCCGTTATGGCTTTTTTTGGTTTTGAAACTAAAATCCATTCTGTCAAAGTCTTTTTCGCTTAGGTTTTGTAAGCCCAATACTTCGGCTTCTTCTTTATCAAACCTATCAGGATATACAAATTCGTCTTTTGTAGTATTGTAAGGAGGGTCAATGTAGATACACTTTATTTTATTGGTATAATGACTTTTCAAGATTTTTAGACTGTCTAAGTTATCGCCTTTCAAGACCAAATTTTGTGTAGTGTCTATATTTTTGCTTCGTTTTGTGTTTAATTGAAGTTCTTTTTCTGTTTTTTGAGCATACTTGGCACGAGCAAAATTTCTTCCTACAAAATTGAGTCCGTAGCCATTTACTTTTTCATCGATAGGCAAACCCAAGACGTTTTTTAGTTCGTCTAGTTTGAGTTCGTTATCACGAATTACGTTAGGGTAATTTTCTTTGAGAAATTTCCACAACTTATTTTCGTTGTTTTCTTCTACAACGTTAAATCCTGCGTTTATGAATTCTTTTTTTTCCATTATTTTATATTTTTTTTTAAATTAACCACATAGGTATATAGGAATACGTTTTTTTAACCACATAGGTACATAGGAATACGTTTTTTTAACCACATAGGTACATAGGAATACGTTTTTTTAACCACATAGGTATATAGGAATACGTTTTTTTAACCACATAGGTATATAGGAATACGTTTTTTTAACCACATAGGCACATAGAAAATGCTTTATTT
>PFKD01000021.1:0-22040 GCA_002784125.1 Flexibacter sp. CG_4_10_14_3_um_filter_32_15 | reverse complement strand
TTTATTTTTTTGAACTGCATTTTAACCACATAGGCACATAGAAAATGCTTTATTTTTTTGAACTGCATTTTAACCACATAGGCACATAGGTTTTTTCTATGTGTCTATGTGGTTTATCATTTTTATTCATTTGGTAATTTTGCAAAGTATTCATTAACAAAAGTTTTTTGACCTTCTTTGAATATATTAGAACAATTAAAGTTTATTAGAATACCTTTTGGACACTTCAAAAGTTTCATGTAGGTCATTAGTTGTGCTTCAAATATAGGGTGTCTTTCCTTTACAGCTTTCAATTCTACTACAATAGAATTTTCAATATACAAATCACATCTAAAATCTATATCTAGAGATTTGCCTTTATATACGACAGGTATTTTCATTTCTGTTAGAAAATTTATATTTCTGTATTTGAGTTCTTCTTTCATACATTGGTGATACACACTTTCTAAAAGACCACTACCCATTATTCTGTGTACTTCAATAGCACTTCCAACAATTTGATAAGTAAGCTCATCAAGATATTTTTTTGTTATCATATTTTTTTTATTTTTTGAATTAACCACATAGGCACATAGAAAATACCTATGTGTCTATGTGGTTAGCCTTTAATAAGTGCAGCCAATTGAGTAGTATTGATACGTTCTTTGAATGAAATTTTGATATTTTGGTCTTTGTAATATTCATTAAGTGCCTCAAAATATTTTTTGGCAAAGTCTATTTTGCTTTTTTCATTAGGACTTATTTCAGTAGAAGTTTTGTAGCCTTTGCTTTCCACGACAAGAAAAAGTTGAGTTCCATTTTCACTTTTTATGGCATAGCAAAAGTCTGGATTATATTTTCCTAACGGTGTTTTGATTTCTAGACGTGGCAATTTACCAAAAATTTCTATTTCATTCATATCTGGGTCGTTTTCCACAATTTCTAATTCAAAATCACTATCATATTCAATTACTTCTTCAAATACCCACTTTGATTTTAAAGAAAAATCACTTTGAATATCTTTCTGAAATTTGCCTACGCTTCCTGTTTTCAAATACGTTTTTCCGTCTTTAGTTTTAAATACATTTGGTAATACTGTTCCGTCTATTCCGTCGTACTTAATGTTTGCTTTTAGCGTTGTCATTAAGTTTTTACGGATTATCTCGCTAATTTCTCTCTGTGCTTGTTCAGGATTATTGCAAAGCATTTTAGTTTTAAATTCATTACTCAAGGCATTGAAAATCTTTACAACAAACGAAATAGGTGTTTTGGTAGTATTTGATAAATTTCTAACAAGCTGCAAATAATCAATTTTGCTTTTATACGAAACGGTATTGATGAGTTTTTCGGTAATTGCGCCTTCTGTTCCTATTTCATTTATGTTTAGATTTGCACGAACAGTTTGTAGCAAAATTTCTTCAATATTTAACTCTTCAATTTCGGTCTTGATATTTTGAATAAGTTGATTTTGATTTTCTTCGTTTAGCGTTTCCAATATATAAAAGGCATTTTTATTTATTGTATTCCACAAATTTTTAAATTCTTTGAGGTGTGTTTTTTTAATAAAAACTTTCTTTTTATCTTTCTTTTTTTCGGCTTTTTGAATATAAGTTGAAGCGTCTATTGCAAATAAGTTTTCTAAAATTTTTACTTGTTCTTTTGGTAAATCTTGTTCTTTGAGCAATTTGGAAAAGTCTGGCGATTTTTCAAAAATATCTATTCCATCAATAATTTGTTTGAATACAATCATTTCTTTGTCTTCTAGCATTCTAGCCAAACTACGAATTGTTGTATCATCAAAATTACCTTTTGTTTTTAGTAATTTTTTTAATTCTTGTATAGTGAAAATTTCGGCAATCAAAAATGAATTACTCAAAATTTCATTTTGAATAGCTTCTACAAATCCTTGTTCTTTGTTAGAAACGACTACATCAAGATTATTTATTTTCCAAAATTCTTCTTGGTCGTCGTTTAATGCTTTTAGCGTGTTGCGTTGTAAGTTTTGATTTACACATATTCGCAAACCCCGTCCAATTTGTTGGAGCTTCGATATTTCGCTGCCTTGATTGGAAAGTTTGCAAATCGTAAATACATTTGGATTATCCCAACCTTCTTGTAATGCCCAAATAGAAAAAATAAAACGTGTCGGACTTTCGAAGGAAAGTAATTTCTTTTTATCTTTCAAAATCTCATCAACACCTGTTTTTATCTTTGCATCAGCATTTCCTTTGTCGCCTGAAAAATACCCTTTGTGTACTTGCAAATTTCCATCTTCATCATAGTCATTTTCTAAATACTTTTTGTAAGGCTCGTTTTCATCTAACTCTTCTTTTATAATCAATATCTGCTTTTGGTATTCTTCTTCAAAAATAGTTTTGATTTTTGGATTTTCGCCACGAAACAAACTTGTATTACTTTCAATAAAAAATAAAGTAAGTGCTTTTATTCCTTGCTCAAAAAGTTCTTTTTCTTTCTCAAAATGTATTTTGATGGTTTCTCTAATCATTGCTCGCAATGACTCATCAGACAAATCATAATCTACATTTATTATCGTATCATCAGATAAGACGATATTATTTTTATTTCTATTTGCGTATTTGTTTATTTTTTTAATGCTTTTTCCATTGAAAATAGCACCAACTTCTACTTCTCGTCTAGCAACAATTCCATTTGTTAGTGTATTGACAATAGCCTTCTTTTTGTTTTCGATGGCAACAAGTATATCCGTATTTTCAATTATATCTTGTGTATAAACGACAATTTTTTTTACCAAATTTTGTCGGAACGAAGAAATACTATCTAATACATAAGCTACATTAGACAAAGGCAGACTATCCTTTTTCTTTGGAAATGTAGCACCAAAACGCAAATAATAATTATCAAATCCCTCAAAATAAGTCTTGAAAGCATTTCCTTCAAAACGATGAGGTTCGTCCATTATCACAATTGGATTCAAGCGTTTCAAACATTCCAAATATGATTTTGGTGCTTCTTGATTTTTTTCAAATAATTTAGGATTATTTATTTCTTGCTCCAACGGACGATTCAAAATGTTATCACGGCTATTAAACGAGCTAGGAGTCATTACCAAAACGGACAAATGCGACGTGCCGATAAATTGTTTTACTGCTGAAATATTGCCACCTTCATAAACGAAAGTTTCGATTTCTTTTTCTCTTTCATTGGCATAAAAACTTTTAAAATAATCTTTTGTATCAGCTAAATTTGTTTTTGTTCCTTCCCGAATTGGCACAGTAGGAATAAGAACAATAAATTTTTTTTGTCCAAAATTTTTATTGAGTTCAAAAATAGTTTTGATGAAAGTAAACGTTTTTCCTGTTCCTGTTTCCATCATTATATCGATGTTTTTTGTTTCTTGAACAGGAAAGTCATAGTTGTTTTTCCTATGATGTGTTGTCAGCACTTCTTCAAATTTTGCATTTTGGCGAAGGCTTTCGAAAAGATTGACTATATTATTTACACAATCCTCTTGATAGTCTTGTATTTCGTATTGAAACTGCTTTGTTTCCGTTTTTGCACTCATTTTAATATTTCAATTTTATAATTTCGAAGCTACTCATTATTACTTATTTTTCAGAATAGTAAAATAAATGAGTTTACAAATTTAGCATAAAAATATCTAAATATCCCCAAGCTGAGGGCGCATCACAATCTCCTCCACAACAGTCTGATTAGAAAGTGAATAAACAGAAAAAATACTTTCAGCAATATCACTAGAAGGCATAAAACGTTCTATTGGCAAATCTACACCTTCCCAACTAGCCGTATAAGTAGGTCCTGGCATAACAGAAGTAACCTTTACATTGTGTTCTTTGAGTTCTTCACGCAAAACCTTTGTCATGCCATGAAGTGCAAATTTAGAAATACAATAACTCCCACCATTTGGATACGCTGTAATACTTGCCGTCGAACAAATATTAAATAAATGTCCACCTTTTCGCTCTACCAAAATAGGAACTAACATACGTGTAAGATGATAAGCACTAAAGAGATTTGTATGTATTTGCATTTCAAAATTCCCCTCTTCTTCTTCTAAGATTTTGCCCGGTACGAAAACACCTGTGTTGTTTACCATTACTTCAAAACCTTTTTTATTACTACTTTCTTTTTTTGCTTCTTTTTCATTGAGCAAAATAATTTTCTTAGCATATTCTCCAAAAGCAACAATATCATCCTTTTTTGATAAATCAGCCTGTCTGTAATACAAAACAACAGGATTCTGTTTGGTAGAATACTTTGATTCTAATTCTTCTTTGAGTGCAAAGAGTTCTTCATTATTTCTTGAACATGTGATTACATCATGTCCGTTTTGCATAAATTTTTCTAAAATTGCTTTACCAATTCCTTTTGTTCCACCAGTTACGAGTATCATATAATTGTTGTTTTTTATTGATTTCAAACTATTGTCAGAGTTATTTTGGATTACCAAAAAACTACTGACAAAGTTTCTATAAGTTCTATTTTTTTAATTGAACAGGATTTTAACCCTGTTTTTATAGTTTCAATTTCTTTTTACCACAATATTTCCCAAAACAAGAATATCCATTTTAGTTCTTAAAAAACAATCTAATGCTTCTTGGGGCGTATTTACAATCGGTTCATTTTCATTGAAAGAAGTATTCAAAAGAACTGGAACACCTGTTTTTTCTCTAAATGTATCGATGAGCTTGTGATAACGTGGATTTGTAGATGCGCTTACAGTCTGCAAACGTCCTGTTCCGTCGACGTGTGTAACGGCAGGAATGACTTCATGTTTTTCTTTTCTGATAGGATAAACTTTTTCCATAAACGGAACTTTATCTGCGCCTTCAAAATATTCTTCTACGTATTCTTCCAAAATAGAAGGTGCAAAAGGACGGAAACTCTCCCTGCGTTTTATTTTTTCATTTAATAATTCCTTTGCATCTGTACGGCGTGGATCAACCAAAATAGAACGATTTCCCAATGCTCTAGGGCCAAATTCTGCGCTTCCTTGAAACCAACCAATTACACCAGCATCAAGAATTGCATCGGTAACAGTTTTGTATAATTCTTCATCACTCAAAACTGAATATTGAATATCTTTTGCTGTTTCTGTATTTTCTTTTTCGTGTTTGAGAATAGTTTCTATTTCAGTATCCGAATAATTACTTCCTGTGTAAGCATCCCAAATTGGTTCTATTCTCGGTTTTTTGAGTTCTTGATTATAGAAAAATAAAGCCGAACCCAAAGCTGTTCCTGCATCGTGTCCTGCACTTGGAACATATACTTTTTTGAAAGGTGTATTTTGCAAAATTTTTCCGTTTGCAACCGAATTTTGAGCTACTCCACCAGCAACACACAAATTATCTAATCCTGTTTTTTGATGCAAATGATTCAGAATATGAAAAATTACTTTTTCAGTCATTCGTTGTACAGAAGTTGCTAAATTGATATGGTCTTGGCTTAATTCTTCATCTTTTGTGCGAAGTTTTCCAAATTTTTCTACCATTTTATCCGAAAAAATAGCCTCAATAGATGGATATCCACCTTCCCATGCCATTGTTACACCTTCTTTTGCGTGTTTGAAATAGGCTGTATTTAGCTCAAAAAGTCCGTTTGGTAATAAATGAACAACATCTTCTAATTCTTTCAAATAAGTTGGTTCGCCATAAGGCGCAAGTCCCATAACTTTATATTCATCGCCATATTTATCAAAACCAAGATATTGCGTAAAAGAAGTATAAAAAATTCCTAACGAGTGAGGATAAATAACGGTATCTAAAACGGTAATTTGATTTCCTTTTCCTGTTCCTGTCATGGTAGAAGTAAAATCTCCAAAACCATCAATAGACAATAATGCAGCTTCTTCAAATGGAGAAACAAAAAATGCACTTGCCAAATGACTGCGATGATGCTCTACATTTTTTACCTCTGCTTTTAATTGCGAAATAGGAATATTGAGTGCATTCGATAATTCTTCTTTTACATTTGATACTTTTCTTGAATTTGTAAAACGACTAACTAACGTATTCAAACTCACTCCTTTTTTTATTGTATGAAGGATTTTCTTTTGTAAATTAGCTGAAGGGTCACGAGAAATTGTAATATAATCCACATCTTCGATAGAAATACCAGCTTCTTTCAAGCAAAATTTAATAGCTTCAATGGGAAAACCTGCCCAATGTTTTATACGTCTGATACGTTCTTCTTCTGTGGCAGCAATCAAAACTCCGTCTTTGAGAATACAGGCAGAAGAATCGCCATGATATGCATTAAGTCCTAAAATATACATGTATGATAAATGAATGTGAGAATTATGAATTAATCTATTCCTAAAATGAAGTTGCAAAGATAGTACATATAAAAAACTATTCTTTAAAAAATGAGAAATTTTCCTTCTATTCAATTTCTTTACAGATTTGATAATCTAGTTTTGTTACCTTTGTATTCAAGTAGCTGATAGTTTCCAACTGTCAAAAAATAATAGTACAAGAAAATTCATTTATGTTTAATTTATTTTTAAAAGAAATACGCTCTTTTTTTAGCTCTTTGATTGGTTACATTGTTCTTATCATTTTTTTGGTAGCGATGGGACTTTTTGTATGGGTTTTTCCTCAAACGAGTATCTTAGAATATGGTTTTGCTGATTTATATCCACTTTTTTCAGTTGCGCCATACATATTTTTATTCTTGATTCCTGCTATTACAATGCGCTGTTTTGCAGAAGAAAAACGTGCTGGCACAATGGAATTACTCTTTACTCGTCCTATTTCGGACTGGGAAATTATCTTAGGAAAATATTTGGCTGCTTGGATTTTGGTTTTGTTTGCGCTTCTTCCTACTTTGGTTTATTATTATAGTGTCTATCAACTCGGAAATCCTATTGGTAATTTGGATAGTGCAGCCTTTGTAGGTTCGTTTATTGGTCTTATTTTGTTGGGTGCAGTTTTTACGGCGATTGGTGTTTTTGCTTCTTCGCTTACCGAAAATCAAATTGTTGCTTTTATTATTGCTGTTTTTCTGTGTTTCTTTTTGTATGAAGGTTTTACTTCGCTTTCTGGTCTGAATGTTTGGTCAGATACAGCTTATTTTATTAGTCAGTTGGGCATAGACTTTCATTATCAATCACTTAGCAAAGGATTAATAGATTCTCGTAACTTATTATATTTCTTTTCATTGATTATCTTAATGCTTGGTTCGACACAGGTGGTTTTGAGTAGTCGAAAATGGTAGAAATCAGTTATCAGTAACCAGTTTATGAAAATGAAATAATTAGTGTAGGGAAAATGGCTTGCCTTTTCTTGACCAGTAGCAAAAGGAATTTATAAAAAGTAATTTTTTGCTACCTTTAATTAACTACACTATTTGTTTCAAAAAAATCAATACGTCTTAGTCATAGCAAGAGGCGTAACAATCGCAAAATCAGCAACTCCAGTTTTTTCTAAAGAATCTAATTCTTTTTGGTCGGCTGATGTAATGGTCATTATCTTCAAATTTGGATTGTATTTTTTGAGGTAATAAACAATACTTTCGTAATTATCGGAATGATAAGAACCATTGAAATGTAAAAAAATAGAATTTTTAGATTTATCTTTAATAGATTTGGCGTAATATTCATGGATACGATATGCCATAGTTGCATCTTTTACGGCTTGTGCGTAGGCAAAATTTGCAACTCCTTCACTTACATTTTCTGTATCTGTCGAATGAACTCCCATCATCTTGAGCATATTTGCATAAGCAGGTAATTTCAAATCTACTTCGACAGGCAAAGGCATCATAAAACGTTTTGCATCTTCTGTCAGAGAATCCAAACTAGATAAACCCTTTTTCGAAACCAAAGAAGCATAACGGCGAGGAATATTTGTAGCCACAAAAGTAAGTTCGTTTTCCTTTGCAAATTCTACCAAAGGCTTATAATCTGTTTTATAATTATTCCATAATCTAGCTTCAGTTTCAAAGTTTTTTTCTGTGATAATATCATTCAGATATTCATCTAAAATAGTTTGATTATCAGCCTCAAACATTTCTGCACCTAAAAGTAGATTATTCTTACCGTTTCTTTTACTTTGACTTTCAGATTTATTTTCAATTACAACTTTATATAACTCTTTTGTCAATTCAATTTGTAACCAATGAATAATTGGGTTATTATGACTTTCTCCAAAAAGAATAATATCAGCTTCTTGTGCTTTTTCTACAATGGATTTGTAAGAAGTTTTTTTTCCTTCCTTATCAAAAATTTGATAGGCTGGTTTGTCAGTTTGGAAAGCCATAAGCAAGAATAATAAGGCAAAACATGAGTAACTATATTTTTTCATAGAATAATCAGAATTGATTTTTGTGTAGCTGGCAGTTTCCCAACCGTCAGCTACTTTTAATTTTTAGAAAAATCCACCTACACGAATTTGTAAAGGACTTCCGTAAAGAGAATTATCTTGATTATAAAAAGGATTATACAAAGCCGTAATTGTAAATGCAGAGCGATTTCCTATTGGTAAAGCTAAACCTCCACCAATAAAAAAAGAAGGAAACAAACTTGTATTTTCTACTCTACCCGAAAAACTTCCATAGGATAACTTAGCAAATAATGCTTCATATTCAGCGTGTGCAAATAAATTACCTGCTCCTAAAAAATCATTTGCTATAGTATAGCGAGAAAACAAACGCCCACCATATACACTCTGACTTACATCAAAATCTCTATCGTTTTGATACTGATAAGTTGCTCCAACTCCTAATGAAAATTTTGGAGTAACTCTGTATCCTACCATCGGTGAAATATCCACAAATGTCCATCTCCCAAAACTAGCACCAAAATTTCCACCAAAGAAAAGACGATCAATGAGTGGTATTTTTTCCTCATCGTCTTTTTCTTTTTTGTCTTCTTTCTTTTCTTCTTCTTTTGGTTTTTCTACTTCTACACCTTCTACTTGTGCAAAAGAAACAGAATAGAAAAAGGATAATGCAATAATTAAGATTAGTTGCTTCATTGTTTTTGTAGGTTTTATATTTTTATTTCTTCCGAAGGCTGAAGCCTACGGTACATTTTCGCACACTAAAGTGTACGCTACATTTTAATAGGCTCTTGTTTTTTTGCCTTCCATAAAATTAATAAAGGCTTGATTAGCTACTCTGTTGCCTCCTTGTGTTGGATAGTTTCCTGTAAAATACCAATCTCCTAAATGATTAGGACACGCTTTATGCAAATTTTCTACTGTTTGATAAACTACTTTTACTTCAGCTTTGATATTTTTTGAAATAATCTCGGCTACTTTATCTGAAACTTGTTCGTACTCAAACATATCATACAATTCTTTGACATGATTCACTACTTTTTCTAAAGGTAACTTTTTCGATTCCAAACACTTTTCATAGACATCATCTAGCATATATTTCAAATGATGTTGTTCTAAAAGCGCCAGTAAAGCACGAAAAACAACAAATTCATGTTGCCTAGACATATCAATTCCATAACAATCAGGAAAACGAATTTGAGGAGCAGACGAAACAATAACAATTTTCTTAGGTTCTAATTTGTCCAACATCGTCAAGATACTTTTTTCAAGTGTTGTTCCTCTCACAATCGAATCATCAATGACGACAAGCGTATCAATTCCTTTTCTGACAATTTCATACGTTGTGTCATAAACATGCGCCACCATATCATCTCTTTGAGCATCTCCAGTAATGAACGTTCTCATTTTAGAGTCCTTAATTACCAATTTTTCTACTCTAGGACGGAAAGACATAATCTTTACCTCTTGTTCTTTTGATAATGATTCGTCGTGGTTTAATGTTTTTTCCCTCCGTGCTATCAAATGATGCTCTACACCTTTTACCAAACCCAAAAATGCAGTTTCGGCAGTATTAGGAATATACGAAAAAAGAGTATTTTCTAAGTCATGCTCAATCGCTTCCAAAACTTGATGATGCAACTGACGACCTAGCATCTTTCGTTCATTATAAATCTCTGGGTCTGTTCCTCTTGAAAAATAAATTCTTTCAAAACTACACGACTTTTTCGGTAGAGGTTCTTGAAACTTGATTATTTCATAATTTGCCTTTTTATCTACAATCAATGCATGACCTCCTTCAAGTTCTTGTATTTCAGAATACTCACAATTAAAAGCAGTCTTGATTGCAGGTTTTTCAGAAGCAGCCACAATAACCTCATCATTGACATAATAATAAGCAGGACGAATACTTGCCGGATCACGAGCTACAAAGGCATCTCCATGACCAGCCATCCCTACCATGACATATCCACCATCAAAATCGTTGCAAGAACGTTCTAATATTTTTTTCCAATCGATACTTTGCTCTATTTTTCCGATGATTTCCTCATTAGTAAGTGTTTGAGTGTGTTCTTGCGTTTCACTTTCGTAGTTTTTGCTATTATTCTTACCATTCGGACTTACATCAAAAGCTAATTTTGCTCTTTCTTCTTGCTGATATTGAGCATAAAAATGTTGATTTTCTCTATCCAAAAAATGCCCTATTTTTTCTAAAGCTGTAATTGTATCGCCTTGTTCTTGTGGAAATTGCCCTAATTCTGCCAAATGACTAAATAATTCTTCGGCATTGGTCATATTAAAATTTCCTGCTAAAAGTAAATTTCGGCTTCTCCAGTTACTACTTCTCAAAAGTGGATGACAAAAACGCACATCATTTGCACCATACGTCGCATAACGCAAATGCCCTATAAACAATTCGCCAGCAAAAGGAACATTTTCTTTTACCCATTTGGCATTATAGTATTTTTTACCTTCTTTTTGAGCCTTACTAAACTTCTTTCCTACTTTATTAAAGATATGATTAATGGGCTGTTCTTCAATCGAACGAAGACGGTCAATGTATTGATGACCTTTTTTCATATCAATTTTGATACTTGCTAGTCCTGCACCGTCTTGCCCTCGGTTGTGCTGTTTTTCCATCAATAAAAACATTTTATTGACAGGATAGGCAGGCGTTCCATATTTTTCGATATAATATCCAAGTGGTTTTCGAAGGCGTAAGAATGCTACTCCACATTCATGTTTTAGAGATTCGCTCATAATAGAAGAAAGAAAAGGTGGGAATGAATTATGTATTCTGATTCAATTATCAATTCAATTATCATACAAAGATAGCCATAAAATCAGTAAAAGTCTTGAAAAAAACCTTAATGAAAATGCTCAACAACTGCCATCGTAATTCTACTAATACAAGTTAGTTTGCCTTCTTCATTAGTCATTTTAATTTCCCAAACGTGTGTTTTTTTGCCTACATGAATAGCTGTTGCTGTTCCATACACCCATTTTCCTTTCGAAACAGGTCGGATATGATTTGCATTTATTTCCAATCCCATACAGGCATATTTTTCTGTATCAACGCTCATATTGGCAGCAATACTTCCCAATGTTTCGGCAAGAACAACAGAACCTCCACCATGCAAAACGCCCATAATTTGTATATGACGCTCATCAACAGGCATTTTCCCACTCAATGTGTTTTCTGTAACTTCTGTAATTTCGATGCCTAAAAAACTAACCATTGTGTTTTTTTGTCCTTCATTGATTAGTTCTACTGGTTTTATTTTGATACTCATTTTGTGATTTGCTTTTAATTTTGAAATAAAAATTCGTTTTGTCTTAAAATTCAAATTTATTGAAATAGTTTAGAATAATTTGAGGTAATTTTGAATTTTAAAGTTTTATATGACAGTCCATAAACTGTCAGCTCCTATATATGAATAGAAACCAAAAAATTTATTTCCTGTTCGCTGTTATTTCCATTCTGCTTGGATTGCTTTCCCGAACACGCCTAACTCCTGCCTTAATTTATCCTTATTTGGGAGATTATTTATATGCCGTTTTATTTTTCTGTATTATTGGATTTATTTTTATAAAAAGTAGTCCTTTAAAAGTGGCTCTAATTAGTCTGTTTATTTGTTATTGCATCGAATTTTTTCAGCTCTATCAAGCCGATTGGCTCACAACTCTCAAAAGTTATAGATTAGCTAGGTTAGTTTTGGGAAATAGCTTTTTATGGAGTGATATAATTAGTTACACATTTGGCGCAATGACAGGATACATTTTAGAAACGCTATTTTATTCTAAAAAATAATTCTATTTCTTTCAACAGACTAGGAAGTCTGCTGTACGTTTTTTCATAAATAATCAAAACAAAATCTTTATTTGTCAATCAAATTGCTACTTATATACACATGAATTTTTATCAAAAAATTATTTCTTTTCTATTTTAACTATTTTAATTTTGTCTTATGAATATTTTTTCATTCCGTTCTAAATTTCTCTCTTTATTTTTTATACTGAGCTTTTTTGCACAATCTAGTTTTTCTCAACAAGTAATAACAGGAGATGTAGAAATCTACGACCCTTCAACAATTTTATATTCCTATAAGATTGACCTCACAAAAACAAATAATGACCAAGTTCCTGTCGAACTTTTAATCACAAACTTAGACAAATTCCGACCTGCTGTCGAACCAACAGACCCACCAAAAGAAGACTCTATTTCTTTTTTTATGCCAAAAATTGTCCCCGGTACGTATCGTATTTACGATTTTGGTCGCTTTTTGAGTGATTTTAAAGTTTTTGATAAAGAAGGCAATGAAATTGGTTTTTCTCATCCTACTGAAAATGAATGGCGTTTTCCTGCTAAAAATGTATCTAAAATTACATATTTGGTAGATGATACTTTTGACTCGCAAGAAAAAAATAAAGTCTTCGAACCGGGGGGAACAGATATTGAAGAGGATGTTTTTGTAATCAATACACACGGTTTTTTTGGTTATTTGGAGGGTTTAAAACGCAACTCTTTTTTGCTGAATGTTATCAAACCTAAAAAATTTTATGGTTCTACTCCTTTGACTCCTATCAATACGGGAGAAAAAGAAGACCTTTATTTGGTTTCAGATTATCATCTTTTGGCAGATTCTCCGATGTTGTATTGTGTTCCTGATACGGTTACTTTTGATGTAGGGGGAGCTGAAATTTTGGTTTCGGTTTTTCATGGAAAAGGAGCTGTAAAAGCAAAAGAAGTTGCTAAAGAAGTTCAGAAATCATTAGAAGCTCAAAAAAATTATCTAGGGGGAACGTTGCCTATCAAAAAATACGCTTTCTTGATTTATATTTTTGATGGTTTTAGTAATTCGGGTTCGTATGGAGCGTTAGAACATTCGTATTCTTCACTTTATTTCTTGCCTAATATGCCTACTTCTCGTCTTGCAAACACAGTTGTAGAAATTGCTGCTCATGAGTTTTTTCATATCTTGACTCCTCTTTCTATTCATTCGGAACAGATTCATTATTTTGATTTTATCAATCCTAAAATGTCAAAACATTTGTGGCTCTATGAAGGCGTTACTGAATATTTTGCCAATCATGTTTTGTTACAACAAGAACTTATTTCTTTAGAAGAATTTTTGGACAAAATGCGTGAAAAAGTAAGTGAAGCCAACAATTATTCTGATGTTCCTTTTACAAAAATGAGTTTGGGCTGCTTAGATGAACATGCCGACGAATATGGAAATGTCTATGAAAAGGGGGCTTTAATTGGTTGGATGCTGGATATTCGTTTGAGAGAATTATCTGATGGAAAGTATGGTTTGATGAACTTAATGCAAGATTTATCAAAAAAATATGGCACAGAAAAGCCTTTTGAAGACGACAAACTTTTTGATGTAATTGCCGAGATGACCTATCCAGAAATTCGTGCTTTTTTTACTGATTATGTAGAGGGAAGCAAAGAACTTCCGTACACAAAATACCTAAAAACTATTGGTATAAATACAACAGGCGATGGAACAGAAGAGGTCTTTAATTTTGGAAATATTGGTTTGGCAGTCGATCCAGAAACTAGAGAAGTAAGTGTTTTTAATATGGAAGGTGCAAATGAGTTTGGCAAAATGTTTAAAGAAGGCGATGTTATTTTGAAAATAAACGACCAAAAAGTAGATGCTACTAATTTCCTAGACTTAATTACAGAAGCGAGTTATAAGGAAAATGAAGAAATGAAAATCTTAGTAGCTAGAAAAAAAGGCAGAAAGAGAAATAAGATTAAAAAACAACTCTTAAAATCGAAGCCTGTATTTGTAGAACAAGAACAAGATTTTGGCTTTGAAGAGATTCAAGAAAAAAACGAAAAACAAATCAAACTTTTGAAGGCTTGGGAAAAGTGAGAAGTTAAATAAATAAATCTTATAAAAATGTACTCCATAAAAAAGGTCTTTACTTCATTGTAAAGACCTTTTTTATATCAAATGAATAATTTATAATAGTGATTACAACTATAATTTATTATTATTCGTTTGTTGCTGGGTTTTTAGTTTTATTATGTTCAATAATAGCTTTTTCACTCATTGTAGCACGCTCTGTAAAGCTATCATACAAAATTTTGTATGTTTCTACATCTGGAGCAAGTGATATTGCAGCTTTATACGCCATAGCAGCTTCTGCATAATAACCTGTTTCTTCTAAATACTGAGCTTTGATAAGATGTCCTAGAGCAGTATCATCACCAATTTGGTCTAATTGCTCACGAATTTCTTTCTTTGCAGCATCCTCTTTTTCTTTAGCAATAACTTGATTATCAGAATTGATGTTTTTCTTGTCCTCATCTGCCACTTCTACTCTATAAAGAATAGTAGTTTGGTCTTTCAATTCAGGACGAGAAAAATCAATAACATAAGATGTTTCTTTAGTTACTTCAGAATAAAGTTCCTTGTTACGTAAATCTGTAAGTACAACACGGTATTCTCTTACATCTTTAGGATTAATATTAGCTAAGTCTTCATAAACAAACCATTCGATTTCCATTTTGTCGCCTAACATCTTTACTTTACTTTCTTGAAGAATAGTAATTTTCTTCAAACCTGCACGCTTTACAGCACCTGTTTTTTGCATGTGTTTATAACGATTGTCGCCACTTGCTTCCTCAGCAGAAGTTGTAAGTTCAGAAACTACATAGTTGGCATAACGAGCAGTAAGACTAGAGCCATTACTTGCCTTTAAGTTACTAGCAAGTTCGTTTACTTTATAAGTTCCTTTAGTACGGAGTTCGACAGTTTGTCCGTTGGTATGTAAAAGACCTAAATACCCTCCTTCTTCCATAACGATAACGTCAGAATTATTGAGCTTAGAGCCTACACGAATTGCATTTTTAGAAGCTGTGTTGTTTCCTTTTGCAGTCAGAACACGGAAGGCATAATCTTGAGCCATTGTAGTTCCACCGATTAGTAACATAAGAGCTACTAGGAATAGTGATTTTGTTTTCATAGTTTTAAAATTTAGTTGAGATAAGGTATTTGTAAATTTATTTTTTATAATATAGTTCTGAATTTTTATTTGAAAGACATAGTTTATTCAAACTTGTTTTTCTTAATGTAGTAGCATTATGTAACTAACTACTTTTTTTATAGAAGGTTTGTTAATAAAGCTTTTCTATTATTTCTAGAAAAATCGAACAAAAAATAATCATATAGTAGTTTTACGTAAAAACTTGATAAAAAGATATAAAAATCTGAAATTTTTCTATGATTTTTATAATTTTATTACTAAATACAGATTTTAGGCTTTTTGTTTCTATTTATTTGAGCTTGCTAGTCTTTCCAATTAGTCTTTCTAATTTTAGCTCGTTTTTAGTTTTTATTCATAGGCACGAGTAGATTTAGGATATAGATTAGTCAAAATAGCCAAAAATACTTCTAGTACATCTCCAGACAATACTACTGCCAAAACTCCTAGTGTTACTTCTAACATTAGATTATAAGTAGCGAGTGTCCAAATAAAAATAAATACGAATATAACTACTTCAACAAGCTGAACTCCTTTTGTGATAACGTCGTACCAAGTTCCTAATTTTCTATGAAAATAGATGTAAGAAAATAATACAGCATTTGCAAACGCCATCAGCACAGAAACAATAATCGCCAAATAAGAAGGAATAACATCGATATAATTTTCGTGTACTATCATCGAAATCATATTGGCATGAATCATAATTCCATACATATCAGTCGCTGCCCTTCCAACAGGACGTGTATTCATGGGCGTATAATATCTGTCATCTACACCGTCTTCTTCAAGAAAAGTAGATCCCATGTAACCCATAATTACAATTTTATCTTTAAAAAAAGACGGATCAAAATTTTCTTGTAAGACATCTACAGGATCAATGACCATAAATTTATCCCAATCTCCACGATAATAAATCGTTTCTACTTCGTTATTTCGTGCTAAAAGTTTTTCTGCTTTCTTGGGATACGCAATTTGTGTTACCTTCGTTGCAAAACTATAAGCTACCGAGTCTTTTACTTTTTCTTTTGGAGAAACAATACGAGCCGTTTCAAATTTTGTGTCTTCATCTGTAACTACATTTACGTAAGCCGTCTGTACATATTTTTGGAAAGATTCGAAAGGCAATCCCAAACTATCAAACCTTTTACTTTTTTCATTTGGTTTTTCTAATTTTGAAGCAAAAACAATAGGACATCTATCACTTGCAATTTGTAGAAAGGCTTCTAAAGTAGAATCTTGTTCATAAGATCTCGGTCCTTCCAAAAGTGCATCTAACCCAATTACTTTAGGGTTGTGTCTTGAAATAATTTCAATTTGCGCTCCCAATCCATCACGATGCAAATAACCAATATTTACAATGACTATATTTGTATCTATTTTTATTTTTTCATTATCTCTAATTTGAGAAAAATAAACATCAGAAATTTTGAAGTTATTAATTGTCTGTTCGAAGATATTAAGAAAATCAAAATTTACGGCAAGTGTCTGTAACAGAAACATAAACGCAAAAATGACAATCGTCCCCGAAATGGTTGCAATATTAAATATTTTTCGTAAAAAGTGCATTCGCAAATTGGTAAGATGTAAAATAGAATAAATATTGACTTTACTATTTTTGTAAGAAGAACTCGTCTTTACAATTTCAAAGATACAAATTATTTTTCGATACGTTTGTACGTTGTGAAAGTTTTTTTGATGCAAAATTGAAATTGAATTTTCTATTTTACATAAAATAACATTTTTTTAGCAAGAATCAGAAATTCAGACTTGTATTTTTCTCATTTTTGTTTAACTTTTCTATCAATAGGCTAAATAAACCGATAATTCTACATGATAAATCAACACTTTATCAACATAGCAAAACTATTTCAATTTTTATGGCAAAAATCAGACGTTCACGTTTAGCAGCTCAAGAATATATAGACGGAATTTTGGCTCACAATCCTTTTATTTTGAGTAGAGCCATTACACTTATAGAAAGTCAGTTGGAAAGTGATAATGAGCTTGCCACACAAATTATTGATAAACTGATGCCTTACACAGGAAATTCTATTCGTGTAGGAATTACAGGTGTACCGGGGGTTGGAAAAAGCACCTTTATCGAAACTTTTGGGCTTTATTTGGCAGATTTAGCTACTGAATTAGAAAATAAAAATAAAAAAATAGCCGTTCTTGCCATTGACCCCAGTAGCCAACGTTCGGGAGGAAGTATTTTGGGAGATAAAACACGTATGGAAAAACTCTCAAATCACAAAAACGCCTATATTCGTCCTTCGCCAGCTCGCAGTTCTTTGGGTGGAGTAAGCCGAAAAACTAGAGAAACGATGCTTTTGTGTGAAGCAGCAGGTTTTGATATAATTTTGATAGAAACAGTAGGAGTTGGGCAGTCTGAAACGATTGTAAAAGGAATGGTAGATTTTTTTCTTTTATTAATGTTGGCAGGTGCAGGCGATGAGCTGCAGGGAATAAAACGTGGAATTATGGAAATGGCTGATATGCTAGTCATTACTAAAGCTGATGGAGAAAATAAAAATGCAGCTACAAAGGCTAAATCTCAATACAAACATGCTTTACATCTTTTTCCACCTAATGATGCCAACTGGACAGTTCCAGTAGAAATTTGTTCGGCGTTAGAAAATGAAGGAATAGAAAAAATTTGGAAAAGCATTGAAGACTTTGTAAAACAAACAACTTCAAATGGATTCTTTCAAACGAACCGTAGTCAGCAAAATAAACAATGGCTACATCAAACTATTGAAGAACATCTGAAGAGAGATTTTTATGCAACTAAATTAATTAAAAGTCAATTATCTGATTTAGAAAAACAAGTCGCAAACGGAACTAGAAATGCCGTAGAAGTAGCAAAAGAACTTTTGAAAAATTATTATCAAGCAAAATAATTTTACAGAGCGTATTTCGTTTTTTTCAACAAAAATTAAATAGTTTTTAGATTTTATATTGATTTTTTTCTAAAAAAAGTGTACTTTGAGTTCAAATATCAATACTACTGCTTTATGTCTTCTAAAATCAATGCAAGACAACTGACTAATTTTATTTTTTACTAATTTTTTAGGCTTCTCTCTTATTTTTTGATTGTGTTTTCTTTATTTCGTTCGAATAAGTAAAGAAAATATTTTACTTTATTTTGAGAAAAGCAAAGAAGTTATTAATTTGAAAAAAGTATGGTTTCTACCTTAGAATCATCGATTAAAGAACAACACACACACACTACTCCTCTAATTTCTGAAAAAAATATGGAGCATATTCTCGTTCCCATTAATTTTACACCTGCTACTGACATTTCCTTAGCTCACGCCGTAGGAATTGCCCAAACCTCTCACAAGGTAGTTATTATGTGTCATTTTGTTACCTCTACCATTCCGGCAGGTGCAAATATGAACTTACACAAACGAGAAATAAAAGAAAAACATGAAAAAGCATACATGGAAATGCGTGTTTTGCTTTCTCGATATGAAAATCATACCTACAACGGAACAGGACAGCCAGTTATGATTGAGCCTTTAGTCATGGAAGGACATCCAGACGATGCAACAGAAAAAATTATGCAAGATAATGTTATTGCTATGATAGTTTTGTCGCATAAAGATAGTAGCGAAATAAAAGATTTATTTCTGAATAATAAAGTGGTCAGAGAGGCAAATTGTCCTATCCTCACAATCCCTGAAGATGCTACCTACAAACCATTAGAATATGTTGTTTATGCAGCTAATTTTGATGGAAATGATGCAACAAGAATCCGTGATTTGATAGAACTTACCAGTAACTTTGATGCAAAACTAGACTGTTTGCACGTTTGTACAGACGGAAAAAAATTACGAGAAGAAAATGAAAAAATGCAAGAACTTCAAGCTGAGTTTGATGTTGTTTTGTTTAGCAAACTTAGTTTTAAAGTAATTCGTGATTCTAAAAGTGTAACTAATGGTCTAGAAAATTATCTTTCAAATCACAAACCTGATATACTTGTGATGCTAAAAACGGAAAAGACTTTTTTTAAAAAGCTTTTTGGTAATAAAGAAAGCATCCGAAAAATGGCTCTTGACAACGGAATGCCGATAATGATTTATAGAGAACCTAAATAAAGTTAGAACTTAAATTTTTTTCAACCGTCAACGAGGTTTCACCGTCGTTGAGATTAAAAAATAAAAATAGTAGGGTACAATAAAAAAAACCTATTCAAATAAATGGATAGGTTTTAAAGTATTTTGTATCTGTTTTCACTTTACAAGATAAAACTAATTTTATTTTATCTATCCAATTTGAAAACAATAGGAATATTCATACGAACTTTTACAGTTTTACCACGCTGTTTAGCTGGCTGCCATCTTACAGACTCTCTCAGTACTCGTTCTGCTTCTTCATCACAGCCTCCACCGATTCCTTTTACTGCCTTTACATCTGTCAATTTACCACTTTTATCTACTACAAACTGAACAAATACTCTACCTTGAATGCCCATTTTTTTAGCTTGTCTTGGATATTTTAATTCTTTCTGAACATACTTATAAAAAGCATCCATTCCACCTGGGTAAACAGCATTTTGCTCTACAATAGTAAATACTTGTTCTACTTCTTCTGCTTGACGAGGAGCTTCAATAGCTGTTACATCAGTTACGATATTATCAATTTCGATTTCTACATCTTCAATTTTGATTTCGATGTTTTCATCTAATTCAATATCATTTTCTACTTCCACAATCTCTTCTGGAGTTACTACCTGTACTTTTGGTGGTGGTGGTGGTGGAATATTTGTAAGAGGAACATCGATGATTTCTTCTGTTTCTGCAACAGGGGCTACATATTCAGCCAAATCTTCGGTGTCTTCAAATTTCCAAGTGAAAGCCACAAGCATCATTCCTACACTTATGACAAGACCAATACTAAAGAAAAGTCCTGAATAATAATTTGCATCTACATCGTAAAATTTACGAAGGATACCCACTTCAGGCTGTTTGATTTCGCCTGCTAATATTTTTTTGCCGTTATTATCTAAAACGCCTTTGAAAAGAAAGATTAAACCAATTGAAATGGCGAGCAATCCTCCTATAAGTATTAAACCTAACATATTTTTTTTAGTTTTGAAGTGAAAAAGAGTAAACCAAAAGTAAAAAGACTATTATAAAGTTCCTAATCTGAAACGATTTTTTTTCTAAAAAGTCAATAATTTTCTCAAATTATTATCATTATTATCATTGTTATCATTGTTATCATTGTTATCATTGTTATCATTGTTATCATTTAAGAAATCTATTTTGAATGCCTTTCTACCCTTACAATCCAAAAGAAACTAAAAAGTAACATTATTTATCAAAAACTTTTGAAATCTTTAAAAAAATTGAATTTCTCTGTGTTCCTCTGTAAACTCCGTGTTTAATGAAAATATATACTTAATTTTGTTTAGATACGAATAATTAAAACTAATCACTACTCCATGTGGATAAAACAGCTCAGTCTTACTCATTTCCGAAATCACGAAGATACAAAGTCTTCTTTTGAAGAACATATTAATTGTCTTGTTGGCAAAAATGGAAGTGGAAAAACGAATCTTTTAGACGGAATTTATTATCTCTGTATTGGTCGTGGTGCGTTTAGTTATACGGATACGCAGCATTTGCAACACGGCAAAACTTTTTTTTCATTAAAAGGAACTTTCGAAAAAGAAGGTAGAAAAAATACGGTTCAGTGTATTGTAGAGAAAGGAAAAGCGAAAGTTATAAAATTAAATACAAAGCCTTATCCCAAAATCAGCGAACATGTAGGAAATTTCCCTTGTGTTTTGCTTGCGCCAAACGATACCGATTTGATACGAGAAAGTAGCGAACTAAGACGCAATTTTTTTGATACTATTATTTCTCAAATTCATAAAAATTATATTCAGCTTCTCATCAAACAAAAACAGATTTTAAGACAGCGAAACCAGCTTTTGAAAGATGCAGACCAGCAAGAAAAGTTCTTAAAGAAAGATGTATTAGAAATTTATGATGCACAACTTTTGCCTATTTTTTCAGAAATTCATCGTTTTAGAAGTGAATTTATAAATGAGTTTGTGCCTATTTTTTCAGAAATTTATGCAACTCTAGCAGATGAAGAAATGAAAATAAATTATCGTTCGCACTTAGAAGGCAATAAAAAAGAAGAAATTATAAAAGAACAAGAGGAGGAAATAGAAAACGAAAATCAAGAAATAGACGAAACAGAACCTAAAAAATCAAAACGAACTAAAAAAGAAACGCTTAGTTTTGAAAGTATTTTTAAAGGAAATGTATTAAAAGATTTGATTTTACAACGCACAGAAAAAGGAACACATAGAGACGATTATAAATTCTTACTAAGAAAGAAACCATTAAAACATTACGGTTCGCAAGGACAGCAAAAATCATTTGTAATTGCTTTAAAACTAGCTACATTTTCTATTATTTATAATCAAACTCAGATAAAACCGATTTTATTATTAGATGACATTTTTGATAAATTAGATGAAAGCAGAATTGAAAATCTTTTAAAACTCCTTTCAAAATCTGACTTCGGACAAGTATTTGTAACCGATGCAAGACCAGAAAGAACACGAAAATTACTAGATTCTTTTGGCAGACCGATTGCTTTTTTTGAAGTGAAAGATGGAAATATTACCAACCCTTGACAAGGCTCAAATGAAGCCATTGTCAAGGTTTATAAAGTTTCTTTTTACCTAAGTTTGACTTTACTATTTTATCTCCATCAAGCTACTGCTTGTGTCACTAAATCAGTAAGGTATCTTAT
>PFKD01000344.1 GCA_002784125.1 Flexibacter sp. CG_4_10_14_3_um_filter_32_15 | reverse complement strand
AGTAAATTCAATTTACAAAGTTAAAAACTAGCTTGATTTGCTTTAAACGAGTACAATTTTTTTTTCGTGCGTTTACCCTAGAGTTAGATAATTATCTAACTCTATTTTCTACTATCTATTATTTTAATACAATGAAACTTTATTTTTTAGTACTTTTCTTTTCTTTTAGTCTTCCTTATACGATAATAGCACAAAATGATAGGTTTGCCCTACAAGTAAATGGAGGTGTAAATATTGCCATAGATTATGATGGTAATACTAAAGATTATACACATCTTAGTATAGAAGATCCGTATGCTTATCAGGTTATAGGAAGCTATTGGAGTATAGAAGGAGTGTATCAGTTGAAGCCTAAACATCAACTTACGTTTGGATATTCTTATAGAGAAAACAGACAGAAAGTAAAAAAAGGGATTTATAACTCTTCAGTAGGAACGGGAGGAGTTTTAGTAGATGAAGATTTCAAATTGGATATGTCATCAAATCTTTTTGAAGTAGGTTATGGATACAATCTTTTAAGAAGTAAAAACAACCGTTTTACTTTACGAAGTAGTATATACTATGAAAGACAAAGAGACCAACAAATTATTTATAATAGTGCAAATACAGTTTATTTATTAGAGAGAAATGCTAAAACACATGGACTAGAAGAGTTTGGGGTTAGTGGAGGTTTTCTCTATGAACATAGGCTATATGACCATGTATATCTAAATTTGCAATCTAAATTTTATTACTTAGTTACTCCTAATTATGCTAGTCATATAAGCATTACTCCTGGAGTTAGTATTTATTTTTAGTTTTTTCTGTACAAAAAATAGCCTTACTTCTATCAAAGTAAGGCTATTTTTTATTTGTCCTAAAACTATCTAGCCGTTGTTTGTGTCCTCACAAATGACACGTAAAATCTACTCCATCTCTTTCATAATCTTCAAACGTACTAATTCTCGGTTAGCAGGTTCTACTTCTTCTGAGGTTGGATAAGGAACATTTTCTGTATATCCGTTCCATTTGTAGGCTATCCAACGTTTGCTATAAACAATCATTCTACGCATATCATTCAGGACAAGCAGAATAACAGGAAAAATAAGCAAAATCAAAAACGTACCAAAACCAATACCATACGCCACCGAAACAGCCATCGGAATCAAGAATTGAGCTTGAAAACTGGTTTCCATAATCAGAGGTGCAAGTCCTGCCACAGTCGTAACCGTTGTAAGCAAAATCGCTCTAAAACGAGAAATTCCTGCATTATAAACAGCATCAGGCATGGTCATTCCTTCTTGTAAATTAGAATTAAATTTACTAACCAAAACCACAGCATCATTGATAATAACTCCTGAAAGTGCCAAAATTCCCCACAAACTCAAAAGTGAAACAGGCTTATCAGCAAAGAAATGACCAAAGACAGCACAGAATAGTCCCAAAGGAATAAGCGACATTACCAAAAGCGACTGACTAAACGAACGGAAAGTAAGTGTAATCAAAAGAATAATTACAAAAAGCATAATCGGAAGCGCAAATTTCAATGATTCTTGCGATTGGCTACTGCGCTGCTGCTGTCCACCAAACTCAAAAGAAAGACTCGGATATTTACTTTTCATATCTATAAAAGTAGAATCTTTTAGTTTTTCAATAATAGCCACTGGCGAACCATTTGGGTCAGTCAATTCTGCTTCTACGGCAATTTCTCTTGAACCGTTGAAGTGTTTTATATCTACAATTCCTCTATCAATCGTATAAGAAGCCACTTCTGACAATGGAATTTCTTTTCCATCAGCCATTTTGATACGCATTGTTTCGAGCTGTCCTAGAGTTTCTCTACTTGCTTCTGGATAACGCACCCAAACACGCACCTCATCAGTTCCTTTTTGCAGTCGTTGTATTTCTTCTCCAAAAAATCCTTGTCTGATTTGATTGGTAATATCTGTATGTGTAAGTCCTAAGAAATAGGCTTTCGGCTTGAGTTCTAATTGTAGTTCTCTTCGTCCTACTCGCTGATTATCTGTAACTTCTTTCAGTTCTGAGAAATTTTCTAACTCTCTTTTGAGTTCTTCGGTAGCTAAGTCTAGGGCTTCATTATTTTTGGATAATAAACGAACTGAAATAGGTTTTCCAAAACGGTTTCTTCCTGCAACCGTAAACGTTTCAGCTTCTGGAATTTTGCCTATTTTTTCTTTTACTCGGTTTGAAATTTCATTGCTCGTAATTTCTCTATCGTCCATATCTAAAAGCGAAATAGAAACGTGTCCTGCATGTGAGCCATTTTCACTTCCATCAGATGTTCTACCCAAGTTTCTAAAGGTATAATTAATGAAATCTTTCTCATCATTATATTCTTCTTTCAACTCATCATTGACTTTCCAAGCAGCTTCTTCAAAATTTTCTAAATAAGAAATAACTTTTTCTTTTGGTGTTCCTGCTTTAAGCGCAATACTAGCATCAAAACTATCAAAAGGAATATTTGGAAAGAAAACTACTTTAATAAATTGTCCGTTTATCAATCCCAAAACAAGCATTACAAAGACAACAGGAACAAAAACATAGACATAACGGAAACGCAAAACGTGAGCAAGAGCAGTTCCATAAACTTTATGGCGTAAAAAATCAATTCCTTTGTTTAGTGTTGTTCTGAATTTACCTTCACTTTTTGTATCTCCCATATCTTTATGAGTGAGGTGAGAAGGCAAAACAAAAAAGGCTTCAATAAGCGAAACAGCCAAACAAAGAACTACAATCAGTCCCATTTCTTGAAGAAAATCAAAACCTTCAATTCCGATAGCAATAGGCAAAAAGGCTACAATAGTTGTCAGAACAGAAGTAAAAACAGAAGGCATTACTTCAAAAGTACCATCGACAGTTGCTCTCATAGGCGATTTACCCATCTCAAAGTGCGTAAAGATATTTTCTCCAATCACAATACCATCATCTACCAAAATACCAACAACGAGTATCATTCCGAAAAGGGAAATCATATTAATCGTAATTCCCATCAAGGCAGCAATAATAAACATTCCTGCAAATGAAATAGGAATACCCATTGCCACCCACAACGAAAGGCGAAGGCTAAGAAAAAGCCCTAAGCAAATCAGAACCAACGCAAGTCCTGTAATTCCGTTATCGATAAGCATTTGAAGGCGTTGAGAAAGTAAATCAAAGAAATCAAACGAAACAACTAGCTCCACATCGGAATGTTTTCTATTAAACTCATCAACATATTTATTGGCATAAATCGAAATCTCTTCTAAGTCTTCTTCTTTAAGTTTTGTAATCTCTAAAGAAATGGCTCGTTCTCCGTTGATATGAAGTGAATTGGGAACGTCTGCAAACTGCTCTTTTATGGTAGCAATATCTCTCAAACGAAGATTACTTCCATTGTCATTAGCACGAAGGACGATACTTCCGATTTTTTCAGCCATTTTTTCTTTAGCTCTTGAACGGATTAGAATTTCCTCATCTTTAGATTTGATTGCTCCTGCCGAAATATCACGGTTATTTGAGCGAACGGCTGCTGCAATCTGCTTAAAACGCAATCCATAACGCAAAAGAGTAGCCTCTGGAACTTCAATAGAAATTTCTATATCTGGATAACCACTAATATTGAGTTGAGAAATTACACCTGATGCCAACATTTCATCCTCTATTTGTTCGGCATATTTTTTCAAAAGAAATAAATCCAAATCTTTACCTTCTTTTGCTCTCAAACCCAAATACATGGTTCTGCTTCGTGGTTTGACTTTGAAGACTAAAGGGCGTTCTGCATTGGTTGGAAAAGAGTTGATTCTATCCACAGCATTTTTCACTTCTGCTAATGCTTCATCAGCATCCACTCCACGTTCTAATTGAACGACAATACTGGCGTTATTTTCAGAAGAAGTAGAGGTAATTTCTTTTATTCCTTCCAGTCCTTTTAGAGATTCCTCAATTTTGATGGTAACACCTTCCTCCATTTCTTGTGGTGATGCCCCTGGCATAACTACACCTACTGAAATTGTTGTGGGGTCAGTTTCAGGAAAAAAGGAACGTTTCATTACCCAACCATAAGAAACAGCACCAAAAATCACCATTGTAAAAATGATAGCGTTTGCCCAAATTGGATATTTTACAAAATATTCTATAAGTTTTTTCATAGAGTTTTACATTGACTCCCATTATCAACATCTGATTGCAGACGATTGCTAAGGGAAAATTTGAAAGTCTTTATTTAGCTGATATTATTTTTTCTGTTTTTATGTCTTCTTTATTTGTTTGCCCTTCCTTCAAAACTTTCACAATCATTTCATCATAAGCATTTATCAAAGGCTCAGTTACTACTTTTTCGCCTTCATTTATACCTGAAATAATGAGTGTTTCTTTGTTTGATTTTTTGATTTGAACGGTTTGAAGATGCAAAACAGAATCATTTTTGACAGTATAAATTTCATTATCATTAAAAACAGCTCTTCTTGGTACTTCGATAGCATCTTTGATTGTTCCTCCCTCCATTTTTGCACGCAAATACATTCCTGCATAAATTGGATTTTTACCATTCTGAATTTTTACATACACATCTAAAGATTGCGTTGCTGGATTGACAATATCTCCTATTCGTGCGATTTTGCCTATCCATTTTTGGCTATCGTCTTCTGTCGCTACTTCTACTTCTGTTCCTACTTTTAACCAATGAACATCTTTTGTATCGACAGGAACTTTGAGTTCTAATTGGCTATTCTGAACCAAACGTAAGACCTTGCCATTGGGGGGAGCAACCGAACCATTTTGCAGATAAACTTCACTAATCGAACCCGAAAAAGGCGCAGTAACGATATATTTGTCTAAAGTAGCTTCTTGTGCTTTAATGTTATAATAACTTGTCAAAATTCCTTTTGTGGCAAGAAATGTTTTTTCTTTTTCTGATTGATAAGAAGGCAGTTTTGGCAATGGTTTTTCTACTTCCAAACTAGCAAAATAACTACTCCAATCTTGATAACGATTAGAATAATCAATTTTCATATCTGGCAGGATCATGGCAATTTCTCGCATAAAATTACTTTTTTGTGCTTGAAGTCCTAGTTCAAAATTTTCTTTACCTAGCGTAAACAAAACTTGTCCTTTTCTGACAGATTGCCCTACTTGTAAATGCACACTTTCACGAATTTTTCCAGAAACTTCAGCTACAATATCGACAGGTTGCTCAGATTCTACTCTACCAAACGTAACTATCTCAGCTTCGATAGTAGAAGGTTTTGCATTTTGAATTTTGACAGCCATTTTTTGTGGTGGTGCTACTCGTTTGGGTGGGTCTTTTTGCATACTTCCAAGCCAAGTATAAAGTCCATAACCTCCACCTAAAAGAATAATTGCAGCAACAAGAGAGAGTAAAATTTTGTTTTTCATAACATTTTATGAGAACTCAAAAAAGAGTTTTGTACAGAACTTTCAGCTATAAAATAACAGAAAGTAAAAAATAAATAATTTTAGAAAAAATTGGTAAAATAAGGAAACAAAAAAAGTAGAAACTGCCTTATAACTACTTCATAATCAGTATATAATAAATCATTAAAGAGTCTGTAAAAATAAAACCACCCTTCTTTTAAGAAAATAAGTAGTCGAAGTGTTTGCAAAGTTACGAGCTATGTGTGTATATTTGCAGATAATTAACACTCTTTATTCTATTAGAGTTTATTGCTGTCGGTGGGGACACCAACAACGGCAAGTTTGTTAAAAAAAACAAAGGACTATTAGCTCAGTTGGTTTAGAGCACTACCTCGACAAGGTAGGGGTCATTGGTTCGAATCCAATATGGTCCACAAATGGAATAAAAGCATACTTTTTAGTACGATATGTCTTGTCCTGAAATAGCGTTACAGGTTTTTAGATAAATTTTATATGAATCAGACGGTTTCTAAACTGTCTGATTTTTCT